>JBKBRD010000034.1:0-14930 GCA_046292405.1 Allobosea sp.
GGTCGGCCAGCCCTGCAAGCGGCGCCGTGAGCGCGAGCCCGAGAATGGCGCAGACGCCGAGCGCCGTCGCCAGCACCGGCGTGCCCGTAACGGCGTTCAGCCTGGTCAGCCGGCGCGGCAGATGGCCCTGCTCGGCCAGCCCGTAAAGGACGCGCGCGATCATGATCATATGGACGATCACGCCGTTGAGCGTGGCGACGACGGCGATGGCGCTCATGCTGACCAATGGCAGCCCGGTCTGCCGTTCGAACACCAGAGCAAGCGGCGCCGATGAGCGCGCGAGTTCCTGGGGCGGCACGGCGACGACCGCGATCCAGACCACCAGCGCATAGATCAGCGCCGTCAGCGCGAGCGTCAGGAACAGGGCGCGCGGCAGCGTGCGGCGCGGCTGCTGCAACTCCTCGGCGACATTCACCAGATGCTCGAAGCCGATGAAGGCGAAGACGGCGATCAGCGTCGTGCCCGAGAGCGAGATCCAGGCGGCGCCGTCGTCGAGGCCGGGCCAGGCCTCCGGCAGGCGGGTCAACAGGGCGCTGCCGGAGCCGAAGCCGGCGATGATGATCAGCACGAGACCGCCGACCTCGATGACGGTCATGAGCCCCGCGAAACTCACCGACTGGACCGTCGCCAGACAGGCGACCAGCCCCATCGCGACGACGACCAGCGCGATGATCCATGGCGCCGGCCAGGGCAGGAAGACCGCGACATAGCCGGCGCTGCCGACGCTGATCGTGGCGGCGGAAATCGTGGCGGTGACGACGACCAGCAGACCGACGGCGAGGCTGAGCCAGGGCCTGCCGAAAGCCTTCTGGACATAGGCCGCCTCGCTCGCGCTCACCGGCATCCGCGTGCCGAGTTCGGCGAAGCTCGCCGCAGTGAAGGCCATGACGAACGCGGCCGACAGGAAGGCGAGCGGCGCATGCATGCCGCTGCGGCCGGCCGCAGCCCCGACCAGCACATAGATCCCGGCGCCAATCGTGACTCCGAGCCCGTAGAGAACCGCGTGAGGCAGGGTCAGCGTGCGGACGAGGCGGCGCGGGGCCGCGCCCTCGCCGCGCCGCTCATCGCCGATCACGCCGCGTGCAACGTAGCGGAGGCGCGTTGCGACCTTACCAGCCGGATGCAGCGAGACAAGGTCTCCGGCGCGATCCCGAGATAGTCTGCGATGTCGCGCTGGGGCATGGGCGGCCTTCTGGCGGCGGGCTGGCCGGCGCCGTCCAGGCGCGTGCCGAGCCAGTCATAGAAATCGCGGACTTTCTCCGCCGCCGACAGATGCACGATCTTCTCGGCGTGGCGCGCGAGCTGGCGATAATCCCCGGTGGCCGCTCTAAGCAGCTCGACGGAGATGCCGGGCGACGCCTTCGCCTCCTCCAGCACGGCCTTCAGTGAGAAGCACTGCAGCACGACATTCGTCACGGCCTCGGCCGCGGTGTTGCGCCGTGTCGGGCAGAGGCCGAACAGGTCTCCGGGCAGGAGGAAGCGCACGATCTGCCGGTTGCCCTGCGCGCTGTTGACCTGGAGACGCGCGCAGCCGCGCTGCAATCGGTACATGCAATCGCTGCCGTCGCCCTCGTCGAAGATCAGGTGGCCCTTTGGAAATCGGACGACCCAATGCTTCAGTGACTCGATCGCCGAACCGTCTGACAACGCCATGGTGAAGCCCTCCCCAGATGGCGCCGCGGCGCAAATGCGAGCGGGGCGCTGCCCCTTGCATGCACTGAGGCGTCGAATTCTCTCCCGATAAGCAAGTGGCGGCGCACGTCCAGGCGTCGGTTAGACGCTCTCAGCTCGGCGCCGGACCGTCGAAAAACCAGCGTCGCACCTTCCTTGATCATGGTCAAGGAAGCGCAACCCATGCGGGACGCGGTCGGGAATCTGCGGGAGTTCGCGCAAGAAATGGAGCTGGATCGCGCCTGCGTCCCGGCGCAGGGGCGCGCGCATCCCGGGGGCGCAGCGTGCGTCGCTGTGGAGGTCGACATGCGCCGGGGTTCGATCTCGGCTCAGGTCTCGACGGGCGAGCCGTCCCGCGCCGGCCCGCAGGCTGGCGCCATGGTCGATGTCGGCGTCAGAGCTGGGCCATTTCCAGCTGCTCGCTCTGGCGGCGGGACCGAGGCCGGAACACAGCATCCTGCTCGGCGCGAAGGGTATCGATCAGGCGTCCCGCAGGCAGCTCGACATCGTCATAGGTGAGGGCTGCGTCAGGCGGGATATCGCGCTTCAGCCGGCATCCTTCAGCCACGCCCATCGGCAGGAGGCGGCTCGCACGCGCGGTCTCGTAGCGCTCGCACTCGCCATAGGTCATGAACCCGCCGATGCCGTCGATGGCGTCCCCCGCTTTCAGCGCCGTCTTGGCGAGGGTCACCACGTCGATTTTCGGGGACCCGGCCGGGCGGATGACCGCATCGCCCGCGAGCACGACGCGTGCGACCGACAGCGGCACCTCGAAATGGCAGAGATGGTAGGGCACATAGAAGCTGTAGAGCGGGCCTTCGCCAAGCTTGTAGAGATTGAGGTAATGGCGCTGCTTGGGATCGTCGTGGGTCGCCAGGACGAATACGCCGGGGCTGGGCTTCGCGCCGACGACATAGTCGACGACGCCGCCCATGTCGCGCAGCGCATCGACGTCGTATCTGCTCGTAAGCTCATCGATATGCCCGGCGTGATCGCTGCCGCGCATGCCGCGGCGCTCGACCGTCATGCCGGTCGCGTTGGCGACGATCGCCTGCTCGAAGTTGATCTTGGTGCCGTCGGCGAAGCTCGTCACCATCTGGGGGTTCTGGCCCCATTTCGCCGCGAACGAGGCTTGCGTGGCCGGGGTGCGATAGCGATCCTGCAGCCCCTTGATGTTGCCGCAGACGAGCGGCGTCAGGCCTATGCTCGTGACGAAACGGTAGAGATTCATCTGAACGCCAGGCTGGTCCCCATCGCAACCCGTCAGGATCACGCCCGCCGTGTCGGCGTAACGTTGCAACATAGCGCCGACAGTGCCGTCGAGCTCGGCATTCATGCTGACGACATGCTTGCCGCAAGCGATCGCCTTCATGGTGACCTGAGCGCCGAATTCGGGATGGCCCGTCGCGTCGATGACGCAGTCGATGTTGTCCGCCTCGCAGAGACTGAACGCGTCGTCGGTCACGACCGGTTGGCCCTGTCGAATTGCGTCCTCGATCTGGGGCAAGGCGTGGAGGCGCCTGACACCCTGAACGCCGGCTTCCGCATAAGCCTGCTGGGCCTTGAGCACAGTGCGGTTCGCGATGGCGGCGACCACCATGCCGGGCACCGAATTGGCGCATTGATTGGTGATGCCGCGCGCCATGAAGCCGGCGCCGATCAACCCGACGCGGATCGGCCGACCTTGCGCCGCGCGCTCCCTGAGTAGTCGATCCACGATGATCATGCCAATTCCCTGCTGTGATGCGCCGAGGCTGCGATGGGTGCGGTTCCGAACAGGGCGACCCCATGATAATCGGGATCGAAATCGGGCCAGGCGGCGTCCTTGGCTGAAATCTCGGCAGGCCGAACCGGCCAATCGACCGACGCCCACGGGTCGTTCCAACGCAGCCCGCGTTCAAGCGCGGGAGCGTAGGGAGCGGAGACGAGATAGAGCGCTTCGACATCGTCGGTGAGCGTAAGAAAAGCGTGGGCGCAGCCGCGCGGGACGACCAGCATGCGGCGGTTCTCCGCATTGAGCTCCGCTGCGAAGCTGCGCCCAAACGTCGGGGAATTCGGGCGCAGATCCAGCGCGACGTCCAGCAGTGCGCCCCGGACGCAGCGCACCACTTTCACCTCGGCGGCCGGGGGCAGCTGATAGTGGAAGCCGCGCAGAGTGCCCTTGCGCGCCGTCAGGGACGTGTTGATCTGCGCGAATTGCGACGCCACCCCCGCTTTCTCGAACTCCTCCGCGCAGAAGGCCCGGGCGAAGAAGCCGCGCTCGTCGCCGCGCGGCTCGAGATCGACGAGAACCACGCCCGCAAGATCGGTAGCGGTGAAGATCATCTGCCCCTCCGGATTCAGGCTGCCGCCCTGGTGCGTTCGCCGTCGTCGCGCGCCCAGAACAGATCGCCGTCGAGCTGGCCCGTGCGCCGCAAATGCTGAAGCTCGCTGAGGCGCGTGAACGGGGCCGCCTGGAACATGGCCTCGTCCAGGCCGATGCGCTGAAAGATCGTCTGGAGCTGCTGCGCGCCGCGTTCGGCGCTCCAGGCGCAGCGGAAGCTCGGAAGGTGCCGGCGGATCTTGGCGAAGGAGACCTGGTAGCTGCGATTATCGCCGCCGCTCGGTCCATAGGTCGTCCTGCAACCGGGGAAGGCCGCAGCGACGATCTCGGCGATGTCGCGCACCTGATAATTTTGAGCGTCGTCGCCGACATTGAACGCTTCGCCCGCCACGGCTTCGCGCGGCGCGTCGAGAACGCAAAGCGCGGCCTGGCAGATATCCTCGATATGGACGAGCGGCCGCCATGGGCTGCCGTCGCTCATCATGCGGATCTCCCCCGCCGTATGGGCGAAGCCCGCGAGATTGTTGAGCACCAGATCGAAGCGCTGACGCGGGCTTGCGCCGAACGCGGTCGCGTTGCGCAGGAAGACCGGCGCAAACGTCGCGTCCGCCAATGCGCCGACATCGCGCTCCACGAGAATCTTGCAGCGCGCATACGCCGTCTGCGGGTTGAAATCCGAGAGCTCCGTCTTGGCGCCCGTTCCGCCCGCGCCGTAGATGCTGCACGACGAGGCATAGATGAAGCGGGCGACGCCCGCCTCCTTGCAGAGGCGCGCCAACTCGACCGAGCCGCGATGATTGATGGCGAAGGTGATCGCCGGATCATTCTCGCCCAGCGGGTCGTTCGAGAGCTCCGCCAGATGGATGACGGCCTCGAAGCCGCGGAGCTGGGCCACGGTGACATGGCGGACGTCACGGGTCAGGACGGCGGGGCGGTCGTTGCCGTCCTCGAACAGCCACCCGCGCCTGTAGAAGCCGGTATCCAGGCCGAGGACCTCGTGGCCCCGTTGCATCAACCTCGCGCCGAGCACCGCGCCGATATAGCCATCGGCGCCCGTGAGAAGGACTTTCATGCATGTCTCCCTGGTTGAGGTCAGCCCGCGACGGCGCGCGCCCGTTCAGCTTTGACGTGGGCTTTTGGCGCCGCGACCGGGTCCCAGAGGCGCCAGGGCGGGTTGCCGCCGTCCCAAAGGCCCTGCAGCACGGTCTTGTCGCGAAGACTGTCCATGCTTTGCCAGTATCCGGCATGGCGATACACGGCGAGTTGATCATCGGCGACGAGCCGCTGCATGGGCTCCTGTTCCCAGGTCGTGTCGTCGCCGTCGATCAGATCGATCACCTCGGGTTCGACGACGAAAAAACCGCCGTTGATGACGTGACCGTCCTGGGCATCCTTCTCCCGGAAACCCGCGACGCGGGCCCTGTCGGTCGACAGGTTCAGCGCGCCGAAGCGCCCCGGTTGCCGCACGGCGGTGACGGTTGCGAGCGCGCCCTGCTGGTGATGAAAGGCGATCAGCTCGCGGATGTTCACGTCGCTGACCCCGTCGCCATAGGTCAGGCAAAAGGTTCCCGCTCCAAGATGCTCGCGAACACGCTTGAGACGCCCGCCGGTCATCGTCTTCTCGCCGGTGTCGACAAGCGTGACGCGCCAGGGCTCGGACTGTCTGTGATGCAACTGGAGCGAGTCGGTCTGGAGGTCGATCGTGAAATCGCAGTGGCGATGGAAATAGTTTCGGAAATAATCCTTGATCATATTTCCTTTGTAACCGCAGCAGATCACGAAGTCGTTGAGCCCGTAATACGAGTATATCTTCATGATGTGCCACAAGATCGGGTGGCCTCCGATTTCGACCAACGGCTTCGGCACGATCGCGGTTTCTTCGCTCAGGCGAGTGCCGTAGCCCCCGGCCAGTATGACCACCTTCATGACTATCCTCCCCTCGGCGCCGGCCCTGCTCGGCCGCTCAGCATGGTGGATGCGTAAAATGTCCGGTTCGGCTGGCCGCCGATGAGGGGAGTTTGCCGCGGCCGACGCCGTTCGACTTGAGATCCATCAACATCCGCCCCTCGATCGCCGCTCGAGAGCGCCTGTTATGACGGGCCGCCGGCGAAGGGTTCGATCCTGGGCGCCGTGTCGAAGCCGGCGTGCGCGCTGCCGTTCATGCCGCGCGGCTGCGCGGAGATGATCCGCTCCACCTCCTGCTTGAACTGCCCCCAGCGCCCGAACTCGCGGCCGCAGCCGCTGCATCGAACGAAGGCCGATTCGATCAATTCTTCAGGAAGGACGACGGAGACGCTGCCGCAGTTGTCGCAGGCGAATTTGGATAAGGTGACCACGCCCAACATGTGCGCCTCCCGGCAATGGTTCGGAGAACCTTCGGCTCTGACGCATGCAGGCTTGTCGCCGCTCGCGGCCGTTGAGAGCATCGAAGCCGATCGCGGGGCGAAGTTCTTGACAGCCATCAACACGCGTGACCGATCGACTCGAATTCGCCGAGCATCGAGAAACGGTGGTTCCGAGACGGCAGCGCGAAGGCCCCCGCTGCGCCGCTCGCGGGACGCGCCGGCGGCGGCGGCCGCTTCTGACCAGCGATGGTCGAGCGCCCGCCGGGTCGGTCCCGCGGGTCCGGCGGCTATCTTTCGCGGAAGGCCCGGGCGATCTGGTCCGAGAGCGGTTTGATGAAATAGGTCAGGACCGTTCTCTGTTGCGTGCGCACGAAAACCTCGACCGGCATGCCCGGCGCCAGCTTCGCGCCGCCGAGCCGCGCCAGCTCGCTCGGCTGGATCGCGACGCGGATCGTGTAGTAGTCTTGCCCGGTTCTCTGGTCGACCGTCAGGTCGGGCGAGACGCGGGAGATCTCGCCCTCGATCTCTGGGGTCGTCCGATGATTGAGGGCGGAGAAGCGCAACGCCGCGCGCTGTCCTGAAAACACCTGCTCGATATCGTGGGGCCGCACCCTCGCCTGCACCGTCAACCGATCGGCGGCGGGGACGATCAGCATCAGGGTTTCTCCCGGCGAGGCGACGCCGCCGATCGTGTGAACCGCCAGTTGGTGCACGGCGCCTGCCTGTGGGGCCCTGATGTCCACGCGCTTGAGCTGGTCTTCCGCTGCGACCTTGCGTTCGACCAGTTCGGAAATCTTCCCCCGGACTTCGGCGAGCTCCTTGCCGACCTCGGTGCGAAGATCCTGATCGATCTGCAGGATCTGCAGCTCGGTTTCCGTAATCTTGCCCTTGGCTTGCGCGACGGCCGAGGTGAGCGTGCCCTTCTCGCCGGTGATGCGCGCGGCATCCCGCTCCAGCGCATTCAGCCGGGTCAAGGAAACGAGCTTCTTGCGATGAAGGTCGCGGACGCCGCCGAGTTCCTGCTCGATCAGGTCGGCCTCGCGGTCCTTCGCCACGATCTGCTCCGAATAGGCCTGGATCTGCTCCCGCATCTGGCCGATCCGCTCCAAATACTGGGATTTCAACCCCGAGCGGGCCGAGCTGCGCATGTCGAGGAGCCGGCGCTCGCCGTTCAGAAGCGCCTTTACCTCGGGAGCTTCCTCCGCCGCCGCCAACAGCTCTTGCGGAAAGGCAGCCTCGGTCACGCCGTCGCGCTCGGCCTCGAGCCTCGCCTGCCGAGCCAGGGCTTCGGTCAGCGCCTTGCGCACGATCGAAAGGTTCGCCTGCGTCACGGTTTGGTCGAGGCGAACGATGACGTCTCCCGCCTCGACCCTGTCGCCGTCGCGGACGCGCAGCTCGCCGATGACGCCACCCGTCGGGTGCTGGACCTTCTTGACCTCGGATTCGACGACGAGAGAGCCCTGCGCGACGACCGCCCCGGAGAACTCGGCTGTCGCCGCCCAGCCCCCCACGCCGATCAGCAGCGTTCCGAGGCTGACGCCGGCGGCGAGGATATGCCGCCGGATCGAAGCGTGCGTGCGAATGGACACAGCGTTCATGGTCGCTCTCCCCCTACGATACGGCCGGGCGGGCGACGACGCCGGTGGATCTCGGCACGGCCTTCAACATGGTCGAGAGCACCTCCTCCTTGGGTCCGAAAGCCTGCACCCGCCCTTCGGACATCACCATGGCCTGGTCCAGAGCCGTCAAAGCGCTCGGCCGGTGGGCGATCACCACCACGACGCCGCCCCTCCGGCGAATGCCGACGATCGCGTCCGTCAAGGCCTGCTCGCCCTCGGAATCGAGGTTCGAGTTCGGCTCGTCGAGCACCACCAGGAAGGGGTTTCCATAGAGGGCGCGGGCCAGGGCTATGCGTTGCCGCTGCCCCGCGGACAGGGCGGTTCCGCGCTCGCCGATCTGCGTCTGATAGCCGTTCGGCAGGCGCTGGATCAGCTCGTGGACGCCCGCCGCCTTGGCGGCCTCGATGATCCTGTCGGCTGTCGCGTCCCGGCGAAAGCGCGCGATGTTGGCGGCAACGGCGCCGGCGAAGAGTTCGACCTCCTGCGGCAGATAGCCGATATGGAGGCCAAGTTCGTTTGCCCGCCAATGGCGCAGCGAAGAGCCGTCCATGCGGACGCAGCCGGTCAGCGGTTGCCAGACGCCGACCAGCATGCGCGCGAGCGAGGATTTGCCCGAGGCGCTGGGTCCGATGATCCCGAGTCCCTGGCCGGCCCGCAGCGCAAAGCTGACGTTGACCGCGGTCAGGCGCTGCCCACCCGGCGGGGTGACGGACGCCGCCTCGACCGTGATCAGCTCCTTGGGCGCAGGCAGCGAGAGCGCGGGCGTCGGAACCGGCTCTGCCTCGAACAGCTCCGTCAGGCGCACCCAGCCCTGGCGCGCACTCATGAAGCCTTTCCAGTTGCCGATGGCGAGGTCCACGGGGGCGAGCGCGCGGGCGCTGAGGATCGAGCTGGCGACGATGATCCCGGCGGTCGCCTGCTGCTGGATGACCAGATAGGCTCCGACGCCGAGCACCATCGACTGCAGCAACAGCCGCAGCACCCGGGAGATCGAGGCGAAGCCGCCCGCGACTTCGGCGGAGCGCTGCTGGTGCAACCGGTGCTCATCGCTGACGGATTTCCAGAGCGCGCCCATCTCGGCGCCCATTCCCATCGCCTGGACGGCTTCGGCGTTGCGCCGGCCGACTTCCGCGATGGAAATCCGGTGCGCGGACGCGCCGCTGGCCGCGATCGAGGGCTGTCGCGTCAGCCGCTCGGTAAGCATGGTCAGCCCGACCAGGACGAGCGTGCCGACGAGAGCGGTGGCGCCGATCCAGCTATGAAACAGGAAGCACAAGCCGAGATAGAGCGGGATCCAGGGCAGATCGAACAGCGCCCCCGGCCCGCTGCCCGCCAGGAAGGCGCGGATCTGGTCGAGGTCACGCATCGGCTGCAGGCCTTCGCCGGCGCTCTTTGCCTGCAACGGCCCCGAAAGAATGGCCTGAAAGACCCTGCCGTTCAGTTCCTCGTCGAGCGCCCCGCCTATCCGCAAGAGCAGGCGACCGCGCAGGATGTCGAACACCGCGTGGAACAGGTAGAGCATGATGATCAGCAGCGTGAGCCCGACCAGCGTCGGAACGCTGCGACTGGGCAGGACCCTGTCGTAGATCTCGAGCATGTAAAGCGAGCTGGCGAGCGTCAGCAGGTTCAGACCGCCGCTCAGCACCGCGATGGCCAGGAGCGCTCCGCGCCAGCGCGCGAGAGCCACGGCCAAGGGCGAGCGCTGGCTCTCCGCGCCTTGGCTCAGGCCGAACGCGGCCATGATGCCGCCCGCGGCAGGCCCGATCATCGCTTCCTTGGCAGGCCTCGCACGAACATAGAGCCGCATGATGAGCGCTCGTCCCTTGGCGTTCAGCGCGACGGCGCTCTCAACCAGACGGGCGATGGCTGCATGCTGGCGCGTGCGAGCCGGGAGGATATGAAGCAATGAAAGCCTCGTCAGTTCGAGAGATAACGGTGCGGCGCACAAGGCCGTAGACCAGCGCCGAGCCGCGCGCGGCGCCGGCGCCCGGGCCGGGCCGTCCGAGCCCCGGGACGGCCCGGCCTCAGGCGAGCATCGGCTCGCTTCGGCGCGCCGTCCCGAGCGCTTGTCGTCGAGGCCGATGGAAAGCCTCATCGCAGGCTCACGCGGATGCGGGAGCCGTCATCGCGGGGTCAGTCTCGTCAGAACAGAAACTGATCCCGGCCAAGATTGATCGCCTCGTTGAGCTCGATCTGGAAATCGGCTTTTCCGTCCCCATTCACATCCCCCTGGACGATCGTCGTCTTGCCGCTGTGGAAGAACGAAACCGAGTTCGCTTCGACCGCGCTGGTCTTGCCGGCGAAGAGGAAGAGCTGGTCCCCCGCGACCGCGGTGTTGGCGTCGATCATGCGAAGGTCGAGCTTGTCGGAGGCGCGCTCGAACCATTGGATCACATCCCGGGCGCCGGCGCCGGGGCCGCTCTCGGAGGCCGCACGAAAGACGAAGGTGTCGCGCCCGGCGCCGCCCGACATCGTGTCGGCCCCCGGTCCGCCGATCAGGATGTCGTTCTCGCTGCCGCCGAAAAGCGAATCATTGCCGGCCGCGCCGTCGATGACGTCGGCGCCGGCGTTTCCATGCATCCAATTGTTCGCACTCGTTCCGGTGAGGACGTCGCCCAAATCCGTCCCGAACGTTTTGCCGACTGCCACGGTGGGAGCGGTCGGGGCTGGCGGGGCTGGCGGGGCAACGGGAGCCGGTTCAGGCGCCGGCGTCGGAGCGATCGGAGCCGGTTCAGGCGCCGGCGTCATGCCGCGCTCGAAACTTCCCAGGTCGGGGGCGCTCCCGGCATAGGCCCGGCCGACGTCAACCCCCTTGTCGATCAGCTTGCTGCTCGAAGACAGATGCAGGAAGTCCGACGCGGGAAGCGAACCGTCGGCCGCTCGTGCGCCGCGCGCCGTGGCGTCGCTGAGGGAGATGAAATCGGCGCTGGTCGGGCTCGCAAAATTCCAGGAGTTGCTCGACCCGCTTCCCGACGCCGAAAGCTTGCCGCTGCCGGCCGAGACGTTGTTGATGAAACTGCTGTCGCCGGACCAGAAACCGTAATTATACAACCCGTTATTGTAAGCCGAATTATTGTAGAGCTTCATGTCGATGCTGGCGTCGTTCTGGTCGAAGCCGATCGATGCGTTGCTCCAAGCGACGTTGTTGACGACGGTGTGACCGCCGGATTCGCTGCCCGAGCCGCTGCGCATGCCGCCGAGCTTGAAGCCGTTGCCGTCTCCCGCGGCGTTTCCCGACGCGTCGAAGCCGTTTTTGAAGGCCCAGTTGCCTTCGATCAGGACCGGTGCGCCGCGCGTGCCGTCCTGGATGTTGAAGAAATCGAAGCCGTCATCGGAGTTGCCCCAGGCGCGGTTGGCGCGCAGGACGTTGCCGGAGCCGGTGGTGCTGACATGGAAGCCATCGGCGTTGTCGGTGTTCAGATCCCGGTTGTCGTGGGAATCGATATTGCGCAGGAGATTGTTCGAAGCCGGGCCGTATAGCGAGACGCCCTTGCCCTCCCATTCGGACAGCCGGCCGTTGCTGTGAACGTCCAGCCTTTCCAGGATGTTGTTGTGGGATTCGTCGCGGATCACCACGCCGCCCATCGGCCCGCCGCGAACTTCAAGCCCGGAGATGTGGTTCCAGGAGATGCTCGAGCCGTCGAGCACCCAGCCGCCGGCGCCGGAGCGCCCGTAATACTCGTCGGACGTCATCCGCGAACCGTCGAGAATCGGCTTTTCGCCGGGATAGTTCGTAATCGTGATCGGCTTGCCGCTGCTCCCGTCATTGGTCAGCTGGATGCCGCTCGTCAGCTCATAGACGCCGCCCCGCAGGTAAATCGTGTCGCCCGGCTTCGCCAGATCGTGAGCATACTGCAAGGAAGCGAACGGCCGGTCCAAAGTGCCGGCCTGACCGTCTGAGCCCTTGGGTGAAACGTAATAGATAGCCATTGCGCCCTTTCTCAACAGGAGAAATGTCCGGCGCCACGTCGCGTCGACATGGCTCGGCCCCTGATCAGTTAAAAGCTCGCAGTCCCGCCAGCGCAGGAACAGAGAGCCGGGTTATAGGATTGACCCCCGCCAAGCGGGCATCGCGGCAGCACTGGGCACTAACGCTACCCAATACCGAACTTGAAGCAGACACTACAGACGATTACGGCTTTTATTTGATTTTTAATAATCAGGCCACGCACGCTGCTCTGCTAGACTTCCCTTTATAAAGCATCGTCCCGCAATAGATGACGATGCTCGTTTTTATACACTAAGCCATAGCCTATATAACCCTGGATATCGTCCAGGAAGCAGGCTTACCACTGCGTCGCTTTTTCGCAGTACGCGAATCGAACATAGGGCAAGCAGACGCGTCCGTCTTGTCGTGGCCCGCCATATCCATTGAGTTTCACGCCAAGCGCGAAGCGGGCGCCCGCGCCGCGCCGACGGTTCAGCCGCCGCCGCCGCGCCTCACCTCGCGGCGAAACTCCGTCGGGGTCTTGCCTGTCCAGCGCTTGAAGGCCCGCACGGAAGCGCTCGGCTCGCGATATCCGAGCAGCCAGGCGACCTGCGAGATCGTCGATGCGCTCTCGCGCAGATACTGCACTGCGAGGTGGTAGCGCAGTTCGTCGAGAACCTCGCTGAAGCTGATGCCTTCATCCGCCAGCCTTCGCGTCAGCGTGCGGGCGCTCGTGCCAAGGTCCTTCGCGACCGATTCGATCTTCGGGGTGCCGTGGCGAAGTCGCGGCGTGATCGCATTCTCGACCCGGATGCGCAGGGAGGCGACCTCGCCGAGGCGACGCGGAAACGCCTGTTCGTGCAGGGTCGAGAGGAGCTGCTTCAGGAAGCTGTCGCGTGTCGCCAGCGGCAGCTCTCCGGCCTCGCGATCGAAGGCGAGAAGATCCCGGTCAGCCCCGAAATCCATCTTCAGACCGAAATAGCGCTCCATCTCGGCGACCCGGCCCGGACGCGTGTGGATCATCGTCGCCGAGAGCGGCACGAGCTCGCGACCGGTGAACAGGCGGCATTGCCGCAGCGTGGCGGTCAGCCAGAACTCGGCCTGGTGGCGATCAAGATGCCGTTCGACGCCGGTATAGCAGAGTTCGAGCGAGGCCCCTTCGCTCTTGCCGTCGCGGATCTTCAGGGCCTCGTTCTCGAACGATCCGTATTGTTCCTGCTGCGCCAGCGCCTCCGCCAGGGTTTCGGACGACGCCATGACATAGTGAACGAAGCCGAGCGCCCGCAAATCGAAGTTCTGCGCGAGGTGGAAGCCGAAAAGATCATCGTCCAGCGCGTCCGCCGCGAGATTGAGGAAGGCGATCTGCCGACGGACAGGGACGCGCTGCAGCTGATTGTCGAGGAGCGAAGGAGACAAGCCGGCCTCGATCAGCAGCGGCGCGGGCTCGGCGCCCTGTGCGGAGAGTTGAGCCGCGGCCAGGCGGGTGAGCACGCCGACGGTGGTCGGCGCCTGCTCGCGGCCGTGCTCGCTTGATGGTTCGGGCGGCGCAAACATGGCTTCCTCGGCGCTGTGAGAGAAGCAAGCGAGTTTCACCCGGCAGGCTGGCCCGACTTGACGCCTGTCAGGTCCGCTGCCGTCGAAGGGCACGGCTCAGCGCGTCTGCGCAGCCGGCGGCTCCGACGACCCGGCGCCGAGCGGCGCCGCCATCGGCGCGTGACGAGCGACGGGCCGTCCCTCTGTCGCCGAGAGGAGCGCCACGACTTCGGCGTAGAGGCCGTCGGCGGTCCGGGCGGGACTGAAGTGCCGGGCCCTTTCACGGCCCCGATCGGCCATCTCGGCCACGGATCGTTGGTTTTGCGGATCGAGGATCCATCCGAGCGCCCCGGCGTAGCCCGCAATGCCGCCGTCGACGATGAGGGCGTGCTCGCCGTTCTCGACATGATCCCGGACCCCGAGCCCGCCGGAGATGATCGTCGGCTTGCCCATGTACATGCTGTTCAGGAAGGTCTGCTGCCCTATCGACCGCCGCAGCCCCTGGCGGATCGGCACGACGACGGCGCGGGCTCTGCGCATCAGACGAATGAACTCCGCGTGAGACGTCCTCGTTCGCTCCGCGAGCACGGTCTTGACGTTCGGCGGCAGGGGCGTGGGGCTCGTCCACGCCGTCGCCAGCACAAACGACGTCTCCGGAAATTGCCGCGCCGCCTCGACGAGCGGGGCGTAGTCGCGGCCGCTGTCGCCGCCGGCAAAAATATAGCCTTCATCCGCAAGCTCGTGCGCCGCCAGTTCCTCGTCCGAGACATGATGATAGCAATGGCACACGCCGATCTTGTCGGGGCTGACGTTCCACAGCTCGGGGAACAGGTCGCGCTCCTCCGTCGAGTAGACCAGGTAGCGATCGATGCCGCGATCGGCGAGGCGCACGATCGCCTTCTCGATCAGGCCGCGGAGCCCGGAACTCGGCTCCCACATGTCGCCCATCAGCGCCACGACCGGGCGGCGTCGCTTCGGAAGGCATCCGAGAAGCATGCAGGCGATCAGATCGGGATGGTACCGGCCCGATGCGCTGTTGAGCAAGAGCGCACGCTCTCGTCGCGCTGCGCCGAGAAGCCGCCACACCGTCACAGCCTCATCCCAGGCGCGATGCGGGGCCGGCGCGCGGTAGGGGAGATCGAGCGTTCGGACGCGACCGGCCCAGTTGTGGAATTTGAGTGTCGAGACGATGCCCTGCGGGTTCTGCATGCGACGATCCGGTGAGTAGGGCCGAGCTCTTCACGCGTCGATCCAGCCATGGCCGCGAGCGGCTACCGACGACGCCGATCCTCAGCGACACTGTCTGCGCTGGCGAACCTGACTCTAGGCGGCGGCGGGTCGCGCGAGTTGACCATCATCAACTCCGGCCGGATCGACGCTTTGGCGCTGGGATCAGGGTTCGGCCGCCGGGCCGGGAAACAGCGCGCCGGTCCGGCCTGTCAGCCGGTATCCGACGAGGCCGATCCATTCCCTGGCGGCGAGGTCCAGGCGCTGGAGGCCGTGACTGACGA
>JBKBRD010000035.1:0-5770 GCA_046292405.1 Allobosea sp.
AACGTGCTGCATTTCGGCCGTCGCGGCGAAGGCCCCGTCCTCAAGCCCGGCATGTTCTTCACGGTGGAGCCGATGGTGAATGCCGGGCGCCCGGAGGTGAAGGTGCTGGATGATGGCTGGACCGCCGTGACCCGCGACCGCTCGCTGTCGGCGCAGTTCGAACACACCATCGGCGTCACCGAAACCGGCTGCGAAATCTTCACGCTGTCGCCCTCGGGACGAGACAACCCGCTCGCCCGCCAATGAGCGGAGACGGCGGCAAAGGCGTCGCCGGCGCCGGCCAGCCGCATTATCTCGGCCACCGCGACCGTCTCCGCGCCCGCTTTGCGGAAGCGGGGGCCGATGCGCTGCCCGACTATGAACTGCTCGAGCTGCTGCTGTTCAGGTCGATCCCGCAGCGCGACGTCAAACCGCTCGCCAAGGAGCTGGTGCAGCGCTTCGGCTCCTTCGCCGAGGTTCTGGGCGCGCCAGTGTCGCGGCTGACCGAGGTCAAGGGCGTCGGCGACGGCGTGGCGCAGGATCTCAAGATCGTCGAGGCCGCGATGCTGCGCATGGCGCGCGGCGCGATCGCCAAACGGCCGCTGCTGTCCTCCTGGTCCTCTGTCATCGATTATTGCCGGATGGCGATGGCCTTCGCCGAGCGCGAGCAGTTCCGCATCCTCTTCCTGGACAAGAAGAATCTGCTGATCGCCGACGAGGTGCAGCAGACCGGCACGGTCGACCACACGCCCGTCTATCCCCGCGAGGTCGTGCGCCGGGCCCTCGAGCTTTCGGCCACCGCGCTCATCCTCGTCCACAACCACCCCTCGGGCGATCCCAGCCCCTCGGCCGCCGATATCCGGATGACGCGCGAGCTGGTCGAGATCGCCAAGCCGCTGGGCATCGTCATCCACGACCATGTCATCGTCGGCCGCGACGGACATGCGAGTTTCAAGGGGCTGTCCTTGATCTGAAATCATTGCCCCGGAATTAGGCATCTCCGCCGAAGGGCGGGGCAACAGCCCTCTTCCCCAATCCGCGCGAATAAGCATAGGCTGACGAAAATGGGGAACACGCCTGCAATGGCCGCTTTCGACGAGATGACCGGGTCCGGGGCCGAGTTGAGGCCGGCCTATCAGGCGCTGGACCGCTGGCTCAAGGATGCGCCGCCCGAGATGCTGGCTTTGCGTCGCAGCCAGGCCGAATTGTTCTTTCGCCGCATCGGCATCACCTTCGCCGTCTATGGCGACGAGGAATCGACCGAGCGG
This sequence comes from Allobosea sp., assembly GCA_046292405.1. GTDB lineage: Bacteria > Pseudomonadota > Alphaproteobacteria > Rhizobiales > Beijerinckiaceae > Allobosea. The sequence continues at coordinate 1,248 of JBKBRD010000035.1, forward strand.
CTGATCCCCTTCGACATCATCCCTCGGGTGCTGACCAAGCCGGAATGGACCAAGCTGGAGAAGGGGCTGCGCCAGCGCGTCACCGCGCTGAACATGTTCCTGGCCGACGTCTACGGCCCCAAGGAATGCCTGAAGGCCGGGATCATCCCGCCCGACCTCGTCTATCGCAACGCCTGCTACCAGCTGGAAATGGTCGATTTCCAGGTTCCGCACGGCATCTACTGCCACATCGCCGGGATCGACATCGTCCGCGTCGACGCCGATACCTTCTACGTGCTGGAGGACAATGCGCGCACGCCCTCGGGCGTCTCCTACATGATGGAGAACCGGGAGGTCATGCTGCGGCTGTTCCCGGAGCTGTTCGCCATGCACAGGGTCGCGCCGGTCGACAATTACCCTGACCAATTGCTGGCGACGTTGCGCTCGGTGGCGCCGCGCCGCGCCTCCGCCGATCCCACCATCTGCCTGCTGACGCCGGGCCAGTACAACTCCGCCTTCTACGAACACTCCTTCCTCGCCGACAAGCTCGGCGTCGAGCTGGTCGAGGGGTCGGATCTGCTGGTGCGGGACGACATCGTCTACATGCGCACCACGCAGGGGCCCAAACGCGTCGACGTGATCTACCGCCGCATCGACGACGACTTCATCGACCCCCTCGTCTTCCGCAGCGATTCCGTGCTCGGCGTGCCCGGGCTGATCGGGGCCTACAAGGCCGGCAATGTGACGCTCGCCAATGCGGTGGGCACCGGCGTCGCCGACGACAAGGCCGTCTACAGCTACATGCCCGAGATTGTGAAATTTTTCACAGGCGAAGAGCCGATCCTCAAAAATGTGCCGACCTGGCGCTGCCGCGAGCCTGAGGCCAACGCCTATGTCCTCGACAATCTGGAGAAGCTCGTCGTCAAGGAGGTCAACGGCTCCGGCGGCTACGGCATGCTGGTCGGCCCGCACGCCAACAAGGCGCAGATCGAGACTTTCCGCCGCAAGCTCATCGCCCAGCCCGAGGGCTTCATCGCCCAGCCGACGCTGGCGCTTTCGACCTGCCCGACCTTCGTCGCCTCGGGCGTCGCGCCCCGCCATGTCGATCTGCGCCCCTATGTGCTGTCGGGCGCCAACGGCATTTCCTGCGTGCCCGGCGGCCTGACGCGCGTGGCGCTGCAGGAAGGCTCTCTCGTCGTCAATTCCAGCCAGGGCGGCGGCACCAAGGACACATGGATCCTCGATGCCTGATTTCAGCTATGGCGCCACGACCGATCGCGCAGCCGGCGCCCAGCGCCTCGTGACGAAAAGGCCCGACCTGACCATGCTCTCGCGGACGGCAGACAGCCTCTACTGGGTCTCCCGCTATGTCGAGCGGGCCGAATATCTCGCGCGCATCCTCGATGCGACGACGCGATTGACCAACCTGCCTCACGCCTATGGCGGGGCCGGCACCGAGTGGCACAGCGCGGTGCTCACCGCCGGCTGCGAGGAGGCCTTCGCCAAGGCCTATGGCGAAGCCAATGAGCGCAATGTCTGCGACTTCCTCAGCTTCAGCCCCGACAACCCGTCCTCGATCCGCAATTGCCTGGCGCTGGCGCGCGCCAATGCGCGGGCCGTGCGCACCGCCCTGACCTCCGAGATGTGGGACGCGCTGAACAGCGCCTGGCTCGAGCTCCAGCGCTTCGAGAAGAAGCGGATGGACCGCGAGGAATTCGCCCGGTTCCTCGATTGGGTGAAGAACGTCTCGCTCGTCTTCGACGGCTCGGCCTACCGCACCATGCTGCGCGACGACGGCTACTGGTTCTCGCGCCTCGGCGTCTATATCGAGCGCGCCGACAACACCGCCCGCATCCTCGACGTGAAGTACCACGTCCTCCTGCCCGATACCGAACAGGTCGGCGGCTCGCTCGACTACTTCCAGTGGACGACCGTTCTGCGCGAGGTTTCGGCGCTGACCGCCTATCACTGGGTCTATCGCGAGGCGGTGAAACCGGTGCTGATCGCCGATCTTCTGATCCTCAACCGCCGCATGCCGCGCTCGCTGGCCGCCTGCTACGAAAATATCTCGCGCTTCCTCGATCTGCTCGGCGACGCCTATGGCCGGCAGGGGCCGGCGCAGCGGCAGGCCCGCAAGACCTTGTCGAGCCTGTCGAATACGCAGATCGAGACGATCTTCGAGGGTGGGCTGCACGAGTTCATTTCGGATTTCATCACCGAGAATAATCGCCTGGGCGCAACGATCATCGACCAGTATCTGCAATAATCGCGAGGCGCGGGCTCGCATCCGCGCCTGCAGGACGATAAGACAGAGCCGCGGCAACCAGTCCCCACACTGCGAAGACGATGCGGATCAGGATCTCCCACACGATCAGCTACGCCTATGCCGAGCCGGCGAGGCACATCACGCAGATTTTGCGGCTGACCCCGCGCGACCATGATGGCCAGCACGTCATGTCCTGGCGCATCGAGCCGACCGTCGACGGCCGCCTGAGCGCGGGCCAGGACGCCTATGGCAATATCGTTCACAGCTTCTCGGCCGAGGGTCCGATCACCGAAATGGCGATCCAGGTCACCGGGCTGATCGAGACGCTCGATCTCGCCGGCATCGTGCGGGGCGCGCTGGAGCGCGTGCCGCCCGAGGTGTTCCGGCGCGACACTCTGCTGACCGTGGCCGACGCCGGGCTGCGCAGCTTCGCTGGCGAGATCGCCGCCGGCGCCCAGACGCCACTCGCCAGGATGCACGCGCTGATGGAGGCGCTGCACGAGACGATGACCTGCCTGCCGGCCGACCAGCGCAAGGGCATCGGCGCCGCCGCCGCCTTCGCTGCGCGCGCCGGCATCGCCCAGGATCTGGCGCATGTCTTCATGGCCGGCGCGCGCCATCTCGGCGTGCCGGCGCGCTATGTCTCGGGCTATGTCGCGCAGGCGGCGAGCCTGCCGCTGCCCGCCGGGGCTCATGCCTGGGCCGAGGTCTATCTCGACGATTACGGCTGGATCGGCTTCGACTGCGCCAATGGCCTGTGCCCGATCGACACCCATGTCAGGGTCGCCATCGGCCTCGACTATGGCGACGCCGCCCCCGTGCGCGGCGCCCGCAAGGGCGGGCAAGGCGAAAATCTCGCGGTGCGCGTCACAGCGACCGACGCCGGCGCGCGCGCCTCCAATCAATAGGGTTGCGGCTGTCGCCCCGCCCGCACCGACAAGGACTGTCCCCGTGACCTATTGCGCCGGAATACTCGTGCAGGACGGGCTGGTCATGATGGCCGACACCCGCACCAATGCCGGGCTCGACGACGTATCGACCTTCCGCAAGCTCCACATGTTCTCCTGGCCGGGCGAACGCAGCTTCGCCTTGTCCACGGCCGGCAACCTCTCGGTCACGCAATCGGTGGTGAGCCTTTTGACCGAAGGCATGCCGCATGAAGAAACCGGCGAGAGGGAAACCCTGCTCACCGTCGGCTCGATGTTCCGGGCAGCCCAGCTCGTCGGCCGCGCCATCCGCTCGGTTCGCGAGACCGACGGCCCCGCTTTGCGCGAAGCCGGCGTCAAATTCGACGTGTCGATGCTGTTCGGCGGGCAGATCAAGCACCAGCCGATGCGCCTGTTCATGATCTACGGCGCAGGAAACTTCATCGAATGCGGCATGGACGCGCCGTTCCTGCAGATCGGCGAGCACAAATACGGCAAGCCGATCCTCGACCGCGCCGTGACCTACAAGACGCATCTCTACGACGCGCTGAAGGTCGGGCTGATCTCGATGGATTCGACGATGCGCTCGAATCTCGGCGTCGGATTGCCGATCGACCTGATGGTGATGCGCCGCGACACCGACGCGCCCGAGCTGGTGCACAGGATCGAGGCTGGCGAGCCCTACTTCCACGATCTGCGCGAGCGCTGGTCGGCGGCCTTGCGCGCCGCGCACACCGCGATCCCCCGCCCGCCCTACGGACCTTCCCCAAAGTAATCTTGCGACTGCGGCTCGTTGGCAACGGGATGTCAACGAAAGCATGGCAGCGTGCCCGCTGATGGATCGGCCGAGAGCGTAATGTCACCAAACCCCGTCACGCAATTGACCAGCGCCGACCAGTCGTCGCGCCTGTTCACCGGGACGATGGTGATCCTCGCCGGCGCTTTTTTGCTCGTGCTCGCCGCGGCGGCGACGCTTGTGCTGGCGATCGCCAATGATGCGAACGAGCAGGAAGCCGTGCGGCAGAAGCAGCGCATCGAGGCCGTCATGGACAGCCAGATGCGCTTGCGGCGCGTGCGGCTGGAGGGGCTGAACACCCGTGCGGAGTTCAAGGAGGCGCTCGAGAGCGCCGATCCGCTCGCCGGTTTCCAGGCTGCTTTCGTCAGGCTGAGCCAGCAATTCCTCGATTACGACGGCGCCTATATCGTCTCCGCCTCGGGTCGCGTCCTGGCCGGGGTCGAGGGCGGGGCTCTCGCCGGACAGGCCGGCTATGACGGGCTGAAGCGGCTGGCGCCCTTCGTGCCCGGCGGGGCGCGCACCGCGCTTCCGCCCAAGGAGGAAGGCTTCTTCAGCC
>JBKBRD010000035.1:6027-14916 GCA_046292405.1 Allobosea sp.
GACGGTCCGGTGCGCGCATGGCTGACCTGGACGCCGGCGCGGCCAGGCGATTCCATCCTCGGGCGTTTTCGCTGGGCGCTCGTCGCGCTGGCGCTGCTCTTCGCGGCGGTTTTTGCGTTCGTGGTGCGCAATCTGCGCGGCGCCGGCCTGCAGATCGCCCTGCGCGAACGGCAGATCCAGCGTCTCGCCGGCCAGGACGAGCTTTCGCTTCTGCCCAACCGTCGCACCTTCGACGCCCGGCTCGACCTCGAACTGGCGCAGCTTCAGCGCCGGGGCAATAGCGGGCTGGCGATCCTGCTGCTCGACCTCGACCGCTTCAAGGCGGTCAACGACACCTATGGCCATACCGCGGGCGACGAGCTGATCCGGCAGGTGGCGGCGCGGCTGGCCAGCGTGGTGCGGCTCGGCGATACGGTCGCCCGTCTCGGCGGCGATGAGTTCGGCATCATCCAGGCCAATGTCTCGGTGCCCGACGGCTGCGTGGCGCTGGGCGAACGCATCCTCGCCTGCCTGACGCAGCCCTTCTCGATTTTCGGCGTCGAAACGACCATCGGCTGCTCGATCGGCATCGCCATGGCGCCGCAGGACGGCATCGACCGCCAGGCCTTGCTGCGGCTCGCCGACACCGCGCTCTACCAGTCCAAGAACGAAGGCCGCAACCGCTACTCTTTCTTCGAAGAGAGCATGAACCGCGCCCTCCAGCTGAAACGGCTGGTCGAGGAGGATCTGCGCCAGGTCATCGCCAACGACAAGCTGGAGCTGCACTTCCAGCCTCAGGTCTCGATCGACGGCAGCCGAATCGTCGGCGTCGAGGCGCTGGTGCGCTGGAACCACCCGATCCATGGCTGGGTGCCTCCCTCGGAATTCGTCGCCATCGCCGAGGAACGCGGGCTGATCGTGCCATTGAGCGAATGGGTGCTGCGCCGCGCCTGCCGCGAGGCGATGAAATGGCCGGGCCTCAAGCTCGCCGTCAACGTCTCGCCGATCCAGTTCCGCCACAAGGACTTCGTCGCCAGCATCCTGCGTATCGTCGACGAGACCGGGTTCGATCCGACGCGGCTCGAACTGGAGCTGACCGAAGGCGTCGTCGTCGAGGACGCCGATGCGGCCGAGAACGCGATGATGGACCTGCGCAGCCACGGCATCAGCCTGGCGCTCGACGATTTCGGCATCGGCTACTCCAGCCTGATCTATCTGCGCCGCTTCGCCTTCGACAAGATCAAGATCGACCGGTCCTTCCTGGAATACATGGAGACCACCGGGGAATCGGCGATTCTCGTCCATTCCATCGCCCATCTCGGACGTGCGCTCGGCTTGCGGGTCTGTGCGGAGGGCGTGGAGACGAGCGAGCAGCACCGCTTCCTGCAGGCCATCGGCTGCCATGAGCTGCAGGGCTTCCTGTTCTCCAAGGCCGTCCCGCCCCGGGAAATCGAACGGCTGCTGGCGATTAAAAATCCCTTCGCCGCCGCGCTCGCCGCCTGAGGCTCAGAACAGGCCCGACAGCCCGCTGACGATGGCGTAGGCGAAGCCGGCGCTGAGGACGAGCCCGACCGCCCCGACGAGCGTGCCTGCGATGATAAACAGGCCGTCGCGCTCGACGAGACCGAGCCCGACGAGACAGACCGCAAGCCCGAGCGGGATCTGGCCGATGAAGGGCGCCGCCACGACGAGGCCGATCGCAAGCGTCAGGATCAGCAGGCCGAGCACGGGCAGCGCCACGGGCCCGCCCAGCACCGTGAGCCGCGGGCGCGAGAACCGCTCGAGCCAGATCAGCACCGGAACGGCGCGCGCCACCGCCCGGCCGAGTTCCCGCTGGCCGATGCTTTTGGCGAGCAGCCGCTTGGGCAGCCAGGGCACCGATCGCGCCGCCAGCATCTGCATGCCGACGAAGCCGAGCACCAGCCCGCAGACGAGCGGGATCGGCGGCGGCATCGGCAGGCAGTTCGGCAGGCCGAGCAGCACCACCAGCAAGGCGTAGACCCGGTCCTTCAGCGCCGCGATGATGGTGGCGACCGTGATGCGCTCCCCCGGCAATGCGGCCAGCGCCGTCAGCAGTCCGGAAGTGCGCAGCGGAGATGACAAGATCGGCAGCCGGGTCGGAACGGGAGCAGCGGACTAACACGCTGCGCCCCCCGACAACAAGCACGGCGGCGCATGCGCGCGCAGCCCTCAACGCGCCTCTCCGGTCACAAGGCGTTCAGGATGCCTTGCGCTCAATGCAGGGTCAGCACCCCGTTGACGTTGACGATCTCGGCCGGTCGCAACAGCCGGGCATGGGCGACCACCACCGAATGGACCGGCCCATCCAGTTCGCGCTTCCAGAACTCAAGAAAACCGATCAATTCCGGGAATCGGGGAGCCAGATCATATTGCTGCCAGACAAAAATCTGCAGAATTTTCGGATAATCCGGAAGATGATAGAGAATTTTTGCAGTCGTCAGACCATACCCTGACAATTGCTTGATGAAATCGACATTCGGCATGACAATCCCCTGGGTCAGGCGAGGACAACAGCTTAGCGACATCACGATGGTGCGCCTGAGTGGTTAACAACGTCTTGCCAAAACATCGATCCGCTGGTCCTATATGACCCGTGGCGATCGCGGGTTTGGTAGCGTGGGTGGCTGGCGTCTCGAGGCGCGATGGGTTGGAGCCGTGACGCTCACGCTGCTGGCGTTCGGCCACCTCGGCGCCGCGCCGGCGGCGGCTTCGGAGGATGATGACGAGCGCCCGTCGCCATCGCGGGTGATCTTCGGCTCTCTGGACGCGGGCCCTGCCAAGCGCTTGCTCTCGCAGGGCGCCAAGCAGGTTCTGGGGCCGGGCAGCCTCGGCGCGAGCGGCTTCCGCACCCTCGCCAACAGCGCCGCATCAACCGAAACCGCAGCCGGCGCCCCGCCCGGCCGCATCCTGCGAAAACTGGAGCTTCAGGCGCTGGTCGGCTTCGAATGGCGGCTGCGGCAAGGCTCGCTGGCGCTCTACAGCGGCCCCGATCTGCAGGCCGAAGCGGCAAGCGGGGCCGGCCCGATCCGCTACCGAATTGGACAGCGCATCCACGCCGATCTCTGGTATTCGCCCCTGCCCCGCCTCACGATGCAGCTCAGCGCCTATGCGGCGACGCTCGACAGGCGGCTTTGGTTGCGGCTGGCGCCTGGCTTCGCCTTGCCCTGGCAGGGACGCTTCGGCCGTCCCGAGCTCGGGCCCGAGCTGGAGCTCTACCGGCAGGATGGCTACAGCAAGCTTCGGATCGGCCTGCAACTGCGCGGGCTGCGGCTGCTGCGGTTGAATTGGCAGATGGCGGCAGGCTGGGAGCGCAGCAGCGCCGGCGCCGCGCAGGCCTATGCGACGATCGGGATGCACTGGCGCAAGTAGTGACGCTTGTTCTCAGCCCTTCGTGCGCAGCGAGGCGCGCCCGCCATCGACGCCGATGATCTGCCCGGTGATCCACGAAGCCTTGTCTGAGACCAGCAAGGCGGCCAGCGGCGCGATATCCTCCGGCTCGCCCAGCCGCTGCAGCGCGTGCATCTGCGCGATCGCAGTCGCCATGGCGGGGTTGCCCGTAAGTCCGGCGGCGAGCCTGGTCCGGGTCAGGGACGGCGCGATGCAATTCACCCGGATCTTCGGCGCGAGCTCGGCCGCGAGCGCCAGCGTCAACCCCTCGACTGCGCCTTTCGCCATGGCGACGGAGGCATGCGCGGCGAAGCCCTGGGCCACCGCGACGGAGGAGAACAGCACGACCCCGGCCGTGCCCTCCGCCTGCTTCATGGCGGGCAGAGCCGCTTGAATCGCTTTGGCGGCCCCCAGCGCGTTGACCTTGAAATCCCTGATGAAATCATCATCCACGAGACGCGAGAGAGGCTTCAGATTAATGGTGCCGATTGCGTAGATCAGGCCGGCGACCGGCCCCTGAACGGCTCTGGCGACATCGTCGAACAGCGGCTCGCCAGTGACATCGCCGACAGTGAACCCGGCCCCGACCTCATCGGCGACCCGCGCGAGCTGCGCCTCGTTCTGGCCGACGAGATGCAGCTTGCGCCCTTCCGCTGCTAGCAGGCGGGCGCAGGCTGAGCCGATGCCGCCAGCGCCGCCATAGATCAACACAGTGCCCGTCATCGCCATAGATCCTTGCGCGCCCTATCTTGCCTGTGGGCGCAATCACCATGAACTCAGCTAGGGCGGGACGGGCAAATGGCGAGAATGGTCAGGAAGGGCGATCTGCCGCACAAGCCCTGCGCCCAGTGCCACCGCCCCTTCGCCTGGCGGAAGAAGTGGGAGCGGGTCTGGGACGAGGTGAAATACTGCTCCGAGCGCTGCCGGCGGGAGGCCAAGGGCTGAGAGACCGCTCGCGACGCCGTTCTACCCCCCAACTGCCCGCAGCGCCTCGGGCGTGTCGACGTCCAGCGCGATGGCCGGATCGTCGAGCGGGACTTCGATCACCGCCTCGCCCGCCTCCTCGAGCAGCCTGCGCGCGCCCTGATCGCCGGTCAGAGCCGCGACCGCGGGAAACAGCGCGCGTGACAGCAGGACCGGGTTGCCACGCTGGCCGAGCAGGGTCGGCGCCACCGCCAGCGCTTCCGGCGCATCAGTGAAGGCCTGCGCCAGACGGTCCAACACGGGGGCCGTGACATTGGGCATGTCGCCTAGCGAAACGATGACCCCGGGCGCGTCCTCGGGGACGGCGGCGATGCCGGCGCGCAGCGAAGCCGCCAGCCCCTCGGCATAGGCGGGGTTGTGAACGAAGGCGACATCGAGGCCCGTCAGAGCAGCCTCCACCGCCTCGCGCTGATGCCCGGTCACGACCAGGACAGGTCGCGCTTTCGAGGCGAGCTGCGCTTCGGCGGCATGGCGCAGCATCGGCTTGCCGCGCAGCTCCAACAGCAGCTTGTTGTCCTCGCCCATCCGGGTCGAGCGGCCGGCAGCGAGAACGAGACCCGCCACTGGGGCGATCTCGGCATGGCCTGGGGCGCGCGGTTGCGGCCGGGAGACGATCTCCATCAGCAAACCGCCGACGCCCATGGCCTGGATGTCGGCTTTCTTGACCGGCATGCCGGCGAGCAGCCGCTGCAGCACCCAGTCGAAGCCGTTTTCCTTGGGCGAACGCGCGCAGCCCGGCGCTCCGAGAACGGGTTTTCCGTCGATCTCGCCGATCAGCAGGAGATTGCCGGGATCGACCGGCATGCCGAGATGCTCGATGCGTCCGCCCGCCTTCAGCAGCGCCTGCGGGATCACGTCGCGCCTGTCGGTGATGGCCGAGGCGCCGAACACGACGACCATGTCGGCCTCGGCGGCCTGCGCGATTGCCTGCGCCAGCGGTTCCTCCTGATGGGGCACGCGCAAATCGGCCGCCAGCGTGGCGCGGGCGGGTCGCAGCCGCTCGCCCATCACCCGCAGGGTCTTGTCGACGACGGAAGGCTTCAGGCCCGGCAGCAGCGTCGAGATCACCGCCACGCGCAGCGGCTTGTAGGGCGCGACCGCGATCGGCCTGACCGCCTCCAGCCCCGCCAGCGCCTGCTCCACCAGCGCCGCCGGCAGCCCATAGGGAATGATCTTGACGGTTGCGACCATTTCGCCTGCGACAACCGCTTTCAAGGGCGGCAGGGTCGCGAGCGTGATCGCCTCGTCGACCTGGTTCAAGCGGTCGATCGCCGCCTTGTCGATGGCGAGCACGCCGGCTGCGGCGGCAAACAGATTGACCCGGCCGGTGAAGGCGGCCTCGCTCACCACGCCCCGCCCCGCCAGCGCGCCGGCGAGCCGCGTCGCCGCCTCGTTCTCGTCGATATCGCCGGCTTCGAGCCTGACCGCGACCAGCTCTTCGAGCCCGCCCGCAGCAAGCCGAGCCACATCCTCGGCGCTCAACGTCGCGCCTTTCTTGACGATCACATCCCCGGCTCTGACCGAATGCGCGGCGATCGCCCCTTCAGCGTCGGCGAGCGGGATCTGGCCGAACTTCACGATGAGGCCCGGCGCGGCCCGCGCAGGCTGGCGATGATTTCGCCGAGGATGGCGAGCGCGATCTCGGCCGGCGAGACCGCCCCGATATCGAGCCCGATCGGCGCGTGAATGCGAGCGGTCGCGGCCTCGTCGAAGCCCGCAGCCTTCAGCCGCTCCAGCCGCTTGCCATGCGTCTTCCGGCTGCCCAGCGCCCCGACATAGAAACAGTCCGAACGCAGCGCCGCCTCCAGCCCGGGATCGTCGACCTTGGGATCATGGGTCAGGGCGACGAAGGCCGTGTAGGCGTCGAGCCCCAGGCGCTGCAGCGCCTCGTCGGGCCACTCCGTCAGCAGGGTCACGTCGGGGAAGCGCTCGGGCGTCGCAAAAGCGGTGCGCGGGTCGATGATGACGAGGTCGAGGTCGAGCAGTCGCGCCATCGGCGCCATGGCCTGCGAGATATGCACGGCGCCGGTGACGACGATACGCGGATGCGGGGCCTGGACGGTGAGGAAATATTGGCTGCCCTCGACCTCTACGATGCCGCTCTTGCCCATGCGCAATTGCTTGTCGAGCGCGCCCGCCAGCGGATCGCCGGCGAGCTCGACTGCCTTCACGAGGCGCTGGGCGCCGCTCGCCAATTGCGTGACGAGGATCGTCGGCCGCCTGGCCGCACGCTCGGCGTTGAGGGTCGCGAGGGTGGCGATATCCATGCTTCAACCCTTGTCCGTAGCCAGCTTGACGCCCAGCCCGATCATCATCGAACCGCCGAGCCAGCGCCCGAGCGCGAAGCCGGTCTGCGTCTTCTTCATGGTCCGCACGACGGCGGAAGCGCCCATCACCGTGACGAAATCCGCCGAGGAGAAGGCGAAATTCACGACCGTGCCGAGAATCAGGAACTGCACCCAGACCGGGAAGGCGGCGGCCGGATCGACGAATTGCGGCAGCAGGGCGATGAAGAACAACGCCACCTTGGGGTTGAGGATCTCGACGATGAAGGAATCGAGCAGGGCGCGCTTCACCGTCTTGGGCGGAGTCGCCGCTGCGTCGGCCGCCCCCAGCCGCGAGCGGATCATGCCGATGCCGAGCCAGACGAGATAGAGCGCGCCGGCCAGCTTCACCGCCACATAGAGTTCCGGCACATGCTTGAACACGGCCGAGAGGCCGAAGGCCGCGGCGAAGACATGGATATAGCAGCCGAGATGAATGCCCAGCATCGCCATGAACCCGGCCTTGCGGCCATGCGCGATGGTCTGCGCGGCGGTGTAGAGCAGCGCCGGTCCGGGGAAATAGGCGACGACGAGCGTTAGCGTGGCGAAGGCCAGCAAAGTCTCCCAGGAGGCCATCAGCGCGCCGCCCCGGCGTCGACCGGCTCGACATAGACCCTGATGCGCCCGCCGCAGGACAGCCCGACCTTCCAGGCGGTGTCGTCGGCGACGCCGAATTCCAGCGTGCGGGGCTTGCCCTGCGCGATGACCTCGACCGCCTCCTCGACCACCGCGCCCTCGACGCAGCCGCCCGAGACCGAACCCTGGAAATTCCCCGCGGAATCGATGACCAGATGCGAACCCACCGGCCTGGGGGCCGATCCCCAGGTCTCGATCACCGTCGCCAGCGCGACGCCGCGCCCGGCCCGCGCCCAATCCTCGGCCGTGGCGAGAATATCCGTGTCGGTGCTGATCATATCCCGCCTCCCGCTCAAGAAAAACGCCACTTAACCGCCGGCAGCCCTCATCCTGAGGAGCGCCGCAGGCGCGTCTCGAAGGATGCTTCAGCTCGCGACGGAGCCTTCTGGAGCATCCTTCGAGACGCCGCTGACGCGGCTCCTCGCCGATGAGCGCTGCGCGAAGGAAGGCCGCAGATCACGCCGCTGCTTAGACCGACAGATCATGCCTCATCCCGCGCGCTTCAACCACTGGCGCGGATCGCTCTTCCGCTCTGCATCCGGCGACAGGGCGGCGCAGAGATCGGCCATGGCCGCGAGATTATGGATCGGGCGGAAGGAGTCGACATGCGGCAGCATGGCGCGGATGCCGCTGGCGCGCGCCTCGAACGCGTTGAAACGCAGCAGCGGGTTGAGCCAGACCAGCTGCCGGCAGGAGCGATGCAGCCTGTCCATCTCGAAGCCGAGCTGCCCGTCGAGATGGCGCTCCAGCCCGTCGGTGAACAGCAGCACCACCGCCCCGCCCGAGAGCACCCGCCGCGACCAGACCCGGTTGAAACTGTGCAGCGCCGTGGAGATGCGGGTGCCGCCCTCCCAATCCGGCGCGGCCCGGCCGGCCAGCGCCAGCGCCTCGTCGGGATCGCGCGCGCGCAGCATGCGGGTGATGTTGGTCAACCGCGTCCCGAAGACGAAGGAGTGAACCCGCCGCTTCTCGGAGATGGCGTGCAGGAAATGCAGGAAGATCCGCGAATATTCGGCCATCGACCCGGAGATGTCGACGAGCGCCACCACCGGCGGGTTGACCTCGGCCCGCTCGCGAAAGGCGAGGTCGATCGAGCCGCCCCCGGCGCGCAGCGATCGCCGGAAAGTCGCGCGCGGGTCGATCCGCGCGCCGCGATGCGAGGGCTGGAAGCGCCGCGTCGGGACCGTGTCGTCGGGCAGGCGCAACTGCGCGATCAACTGCTTGGCGCGGGCGATTTCGGCGGCGCTCATCTGCGCGAAATCCCGCGATTTCAGGATCTCGCGATCCGACACCGTCAGTCGGGCGGACAGCTCCGTCAGCTCGCGCGGCTCCTGATCGTCGCGCCTGGCGGGCGCAAACGCCTCCTCCACCCTGAGCGCGCCGGCCTGCGGCTTCTCCGGCGGCGAATCCGCTCCCGGCGATACCGGCGACATCTGCGCCATCAGCTTCTCGATCAGACCGCGCCGCCGCCAGAACAGCCGGAAAGCCTGGTCGTAGACGAGCGTATCCTCATGTTTCTTCACAAAGATCGCGTGCAGCGCCCAGTAGACGTCGTCGC
>JBKBRD010000036.1:0-14725 GCA_046292405.1 Allobosea sp.
CTTCATGGACGAGCCAACGGGCGGGCTCGACGTCTCGGTCCAGGCCCGGCTGCTCGACCTGCTGCGCGTGCTGGTGCGCGATCTCGGCCTGGCCGCCATCATCGTCACCCATGACCTCGCCGTGGCGCGGCTGCTGACCGACCGGCTCATGGTGATGAAGGACGGCCATGTCGTCGAACAGGGTCTCACCGATCAGGTGCTGGACGACCCGCACCACGCCTACACCCAGCTGCTGACATCGGCGGTGCTGACCGTATGAGACAAGCGCAGCCGTCACACCCGTGTCACGCCATCCGCACAAGGCACTGAGCCCATGACCATGATGATTCACGTCGAGAACGTCGCCAAGAGCTTCACCCTGCATAATCAGGGCGGGGTGCGGCTGCCTGTGTTCGACGATGTCGGGTTCAGCGTCGCGGCCGGTGAGGCGCTGGTGCTGGCGGGGGCATCCGGCGCCGGCAAATCCAGCCTGCTGCGCATCCTCTACGGCAATTACCGGCCGACCCAGGGGCGCATCCTGATCACCCATGACGGCCGGGCCGTCGACATCGTCTCGGCCGTGCCGCGCACGGTGCTCGAAATCCGCCGCCGCACGCTCGGCTTCGTCTCGCAATTCCTGCGGGTGATTCCGCGCGTCTCGGCGCTGGACATCGTGCGCGATCCGCTGCTGGCGCGCGGCGTCGCTCCGGAGACGGCGACCCAGCGCGCGCAGGCGATGCTGGCGCGGCTCAATCTGCCGGAGCGGCTCTGGACCCTCGCCCCGGCGACGTTCTCCGGCGGCGAGCAGCAGCGGGTCAACATCGCCCGCTCCTTCGTCGATCCCTCGCCGATCATGCTGATCGACGAGCCGACCGCCTCGCTCGACGCCGCCAATCGCGACGTGGTGGTGCAGCTGATCGCGGAGGCGCGACAGGCGGGTTCGGCCATCGTCGGTATCTTCCATGACGAGGCCGTGCGAGAGGCGGTCGCGACGCGTTATCTCGACATCACCGATTTCCGGAAGGCCGCCTGATGCAGACCATCCTCACCAACGCCAGACTGATCCTCGAGACCGAGGTGATCACCGGCAGCATCGTCTTCGACGAGACCGGCATCCTTGCCGTCGACCAGGGGCCGTCCGGCCTGCCCGCCGCCATCGACGTCGGCGGCGACTACGTCGCGCCAGGCCTGGTCGAAATGCACACCGACAATATGGAAAAGCACTTCATGCCCCGGCCGAAAGTGTTCTGGCCGAACGGGCTGGCGGCGGCTCTGGTGCATGACGCGCAAATGGCCGCAGCCGGCGTCACCACCGTCTATGACGCGATCTGCGCCGGCACGCCCTTCTCGGCCAAGGACTACCGCAAGGACATTTTCGCCGATGTGATGAACGCGCTCGCCCAGGGTCGGCGCGACAACGTCTTCCGCATCGACCATCGCATCCATATGCGCTGCGAGCTGACCAGCCCCGACCTGCTCAAGGATATCGAGCCCTACCAGGACGACGCGCTCGTGCAGTTGGTCTCGCTGATGGACCATACGCCGGGCCAGCGGCAATGGCGCAATATCGAACATCTGCGCACCTATGCCGTCGGCAACGGCAAGAGCGAGGCGGAGTTCGAGGCGGATGTCGCCATGCGCCAGCTCGAGGGCGCGGCTAATGTGCCGCGCAACTGGGAGGCGGTCGTCGCCATGTTTTCGGCTCGGGGCATCCCGATCGCGACGCATGACGACACCACGCTCGACCATGTCGAGGCCGGCGTCGCCTCGGGCGCCGTCATCTCCGAATTCCCGACCACGATCGAGGCCGCGCAGGCCGCCAAGCAGCGCGGGCTGGCGACGATCGCCGGCGCCCCCAATGTCGTGCGCGGCGGCTCGCATTCCGGCGGCGTCTCGGTGTCCGAACTCGCCGAGAAGGGCCTGCTCGATGGGCTGTCCTCCGATTACGTCCCGGCCAGCCTGCTCCAGGCTGTGTTGAAGCTGCATGCCGAGCATGGCGTTGCGCTGCCCGAAGCCATGGGCATGGTGACCTGGAAGGTCGCCGACATTCTCGGTCTGCGCGACCGCGGACATCTCAAGCCCGGGCTGCGGGCCGATCTGGTGCGCTTCAAGGCGCTGGGTCCGACGCCGGTGGTCAACGGCGTCTGGTCGCAAGGGGAGCGGGCGTTTTGAGCAGGCCGCGCTACGCGTTGTATTACGCCCCGCCGGCCGAGACCGCGCTGTGGCGCTTCGGCAGCGCGGTGCTGGGCTATGACGCGGTCACGGCCGAGGACATCGCCTTCGCCGTGCCTCAGGCCTGCGATCCCGCGGCCTGGGCGGAGCTGACGGCGGAACCGCGGCGCTATGGTTTCCATGCGACGCTGAAGGCCCCGTTCGAACTCGCCCTTGGGCGCAGCGAGGCGCAGCTGCGCGCCTTCTCACATAATCTGGCGGCCAGCCTCAACCCGGTTGCGCTGACCGGGCTCTCGGTGAGCGCGCTCGGCAGCTTCATCGCGCTGACGCCGTCGCAGCCGAGCGCCGCGCTGCAGCAGATGGCCTATCAGATCGTGCAGGCCTTCGAACCGTTCCGCGCCCCGCTCGGCAGCGAGGACCTGGCGCGGCGCCTGCGCGCGCCGCTGACCCCGGCGCAGCGCGCCTATCTCGAGGCCTATGGCTACCCCTATGTCGGCGACGCCTTCCGCTTCCACATGACGCTGACGGGCAGCCTGCCGGCCGATCAGGTCGCGCCCGTCAGAACCGCGCTGGAGGCGGCGTTCCGGCAGAACGTGCCGGCCGGCCCGGTCGCGATCGACCGGCTGGCGCTGTACCGGCAGGAGACGCGCGACCATCGCTTCCGCCTGATCGAATCCATCCAGCTCAACGCCTGACCCGACGAAAGCCCTGAGATCATGGCCAAGAAGCTCGGTCCTGAGCCGCTGATCGATCCCACGGCGCAGCTGCGGCAGGCCGCGCTCGGACGCTATACCGAGATCGGCGCGCGCACCGCCTTCGTCGAGTCGAGCCTGGGCGACTACTCCTATGTCGTGAACGATTCCAACATCATCTATACGACCATCGGCAAATTCTGCTCGATCGCCGCCCATACCCGGATCAACCCCGGCAATCACCCGATGCAGCGGGCGAGCCAGTCGCATTTCACCTATCGCGCCTCGGCCTATTTCGACGATGCGGAGGATGATGCGGATTTCTTCGCCTGGCGACGCTCCACCCCCGTCGCCATCGGCCACGATGTCTGGATCGGCCACGGCGCGATCATCTTGCCCGGCCGCAGCATCGGCACGGGCGCCGTGGTCGCCGGCGGAGCCGTCGTCACCAAGGATGTCGCGCCCTACAGCATCGTCGCCGGCAATCCGGCCAAGCCGATCAGGCCGCGTTTCCCGCAGGAGATCGCGGAGCGGCTGATGGCTCTCGCCTGGTGGGATTGGGAGCATGAGCGCCTGCGCGAGGCCTTGCCGCATTTCCGCACCCTGTCGGTAGAAGCCTTTCTCGACAGGCATGGCGGCTGAAGCCTCACTCTGGCAAAAGCCGCCAGACCGTGCTGCGTTTGATCTCCGCATCCTCCAGAGAGCGCGTCACCGGCACCTCATAGCTCGCCAGCGCCTCGAGCCGCGTCTTGGGCAGATAGGCCCGGCCGGGATCGCCGATCAGAACGCGCGCGCCGCGCGCTTGCAGCCGCGAGAGCCAGGCCATGACCTTCTCCGCCATCGCGCGCTCATAGCAGATATCGCCGGCGCAGATGACGTCCCAGCCATCGTCGCGGCCAACCAGATCCTCGCAGAAAACTGTCACCGCAACGCCATTGGCGGCTGCGTTGAGCCCGACCGCCTCGGCTGCGAAAGCGTCGATGTCGCAGGCGACGACACTGGATGCGCCCGCCTTCATCGCGGCGATCGCGACCAGACCCGAGCCGGTGGCGAAATCCAGCACCCGCAGGCCGCGGACGGCGTCGGGATGATCGAGCAGGTAACGCGCCAGCGCCTGGCCGCCGGCCCAGGCGAAGGCCCAGAACGGCGGCGGCAGGCCGATCACCGCCAGCTCGTCCTCCGTCTTCTGCCACAGCTCGGTCGCCTCTTCGGCGACATGCAGGCTGATCTCCGGCGCGTGCGGCACGGGCAGCAGCCGCGTCTGCGCCAGGATGAAGCCGCGCCGGTCGCGCAGAACGGTGTCGGTCACGCCGCGACATCCGTGCTGGGCTGGGCGAGCAGCCCACGATAGAGCCCCTTCACTGCGTTCATCACGTCGCGCTCGGTGAAGCCGTCGAGCAGGCGGGCCCGCGCGCTTGCGCCCATGCGTTCCGCCAAAGACGGCGCAGCCGCCAGCACGACCAGAGCCTTCGCCAGCGCCGCCGCATCCTCCGCCGGCACAACCAACCCGTCGCGCCCATCCCGGACGAAGCTGCGGCAGCCCGGCACATCCGTTGTCAGGATCGGCCGCGCGCAGGCCGCAGCCTCCAGCAGCGTGCGCGGCAGGCCTTCGCCGCCGCGCGAAGGCAGGATGCAGAGGTGATGCGCGGCCCAGACGGCTTCGATGTCGCGCGTGGCGCCCGCCCATGTCACGCCCGGTCTGCTCGACCACTCCCGTAGCGTCGCTTCGGGAATGGCCTTGGGATTGGAGGGGTCGGGCGCGCCATGGATCGTCAACTCGACGCGCGCCCCCTCCGCCCGCGCCAGGCGCACGGCCTCGACAGCGAGATCGACGCCCTTGGACCAGAGCATCCTGGCGACGATCGCGACCTTGAGCGGCGGGGCCGGCGGCATCGGCAAGGGCATCAGGATCAGCGGGTCGACGCCGGCGCCGCCGACGATCGTGACCTTGGTCTTGTCCTGGGGATCGAGCCCCAGGCTCACGGCGTCGTCGGGGTTCTCGAACAGGTAGCGGACCTGCGGCCCATCGATCGCCTGGCGCAGCCAGAGCGTGACTGCAAGACGCGCGCCCGCAGCCGCCATGCCCTGTCTCGCCCCGAGAAAGCCGAGCCCGGTCAGGGCATAGACGCGCCGCTCCACGCCGGCGAGCTTGCCGGCGAGCCCGGCGAGCGCGATCGGCTTCAGCGCGATGCAATGCAGAATATCGGGACGATAGGCTTCGATCAGCCGCTTCAGCGCTCTGATCTGCTGGAGCATGGCGCGGGGGTCGAGGCTGCGGCGCTCGGCTTCCAGCGCGATCAGCTGGGCGCCTGCGCCCTCGACGATGCGCCTGTGCTGCCGCTCGCGGGCAATCACGGCGACATCATAGTCCAGCTCGCGCGCCGCCCGCACCATCGGCAGGAAATGCGAAGCGAAGAACCAGTCCTCGGTGGCGACGAACAGCAATCTGGGGCGGCGCATGCGGCGACATCAGGCTGAACTGCGCCGCAAGGTCAAGCGCCTTGCCTGACTCGCTTCCGTCTCGGCGCAGGGTGAGGGCTCGCAGGCGGACGACGATGCGGCAGCGCCGCTCAGGCCAGCTTCACGGCCTTCTTGCGGGGCTTGGCGGCTTTTTCGCTGGCGGCCTTGGTCTTCGCGGCCTTGGCGTCGGCCTTGGCCTGGACGATGTCGGCCTTGATCTGGGCCTGCTCGGCCGCGACGATCGCGGCGGTCTCGGCATCCGCCTGCTCCTTGGCGATGCGCTGCGCCCGCAGCCGGGCGGTCTTCTGCAGCACGGCGTCACGCGCCTGCTGCTCGGCCTCCATCGCGCGCGAAGCCTCCTGCTTGCGCGCGTCGGCCTTGTCGAACGCGACCTGGGCGCGACGCTTGATCTCGTCGGCGGAGAGTCCTCGGGTGGCCATGACGGGCGCTCCCAGCTGTTTCGGGGGAAAGGCGTGTCCTGCCGGCGTTCTGCATGAAGGAACCACGCAGCGCCGGTTTCGTCCACTGCCGAGCCTCCTGCCGCGCCATGCGCGAGCGAGAACCCCGTCAGCCGGCGCGCGTCCCGGCCGCGAAAGCCGGAGACGCTGCGCGCCGTATCGTCATCGTCAGGCGAGGCTAGCGGCGCCCACCCTTGCCGGCGGCGCGCATCTGCGCGTACTGCACGGCTTCGAGAAGCACCTTGCGCGGACGCTCAGCATCGCGCTTAGCCTGCTCGGCCTGGCGGTCCAACTCGCGCTGGATCTCGGCCTGGCGCTCTTCCTCTTCGAGGCGCGCCCGCTCGATCGCGGCGAGACGCTCGGCCTCGGCGCGGGCGGCGGCCTTCTCGGCTTCGCGGGCGGCACGGGCTTGAGCAACGGCCTCACGCTCCGCGCGGCGCTGCTGCATGATCGGGTCATCCGGTCCGGGCCGCGCCTTGAAACGCTCAAGCAGCGCCTTCTTGGCGTTCTGGGAGGTGGATTGACGATCAGTGAAGCTGCGGTCGTTCGGGTTCTTCAAGGTGGGCCTTCTTTGGGTTGACACGGGTCATTCCGGGACCCGCGACGGGGCCATAATCCAGATTCCCGCAAATGGGGAGTCAAATCAACGCGCGGGAGCTGCGCTTCCAGCGCGGACCGGCTTCGGCTTGACCTTCGGAGCGGCGATCAGACCTTCGCGCTGCATCTGCTTGCGGGCGACCTTGCGGGCCCGACGAATGGCGTCGGCCTTTTCGCGAACGCGCTTCTCGGACGGCTTCTCATAGGCCGAACGACGCTTCATCTCGCGGAACACGCCCTCGCGCTGCATCTTCTTCTTGAGGACCCGGAGGGCCTGGTCGACATTGTTGTCGCGAACGAGAACCTGCATGGCTGTCTCCTGACTTGCTTGATGTGGAAAAAGGGCCGGGATGTTATCCCCGACCCTTCGTCACGCCGCATCGCGGTGGAGGGCAGAACGGATCGGGCGCCAGTACATCCGTGGTCGCCGTCTCGATTCAATGCCCGCGCGACGCGGCGAATAGCTCACTCGGCGCGAAGCTGATCGGCCGACATCTTGCCCGAGCGCTTGTCCTGCACGAGCTCGAAGGAGATCTTCTGACCTTCGCGCAGATCGCGCATGCCAGCGCGCTCGACGGCGCTGATGTGGACGAAAACGTCCTGTCCGCCGTCATCCGGCTGGATGAAACCAAAACCCTTGGTCGAATTGAACCACTTGACTGTACCGACGCTCATAACGAATCCTTTCGCTGCGTAATAGGGTGGCGCGTGACAAAACCCACGCGCCGGCGTTTCGATTTTTTGAGCAGGAAGGTCGTCAGCAGGCGCATTCTCATGCGCGGGGCCAAGTCGTTCGGCCTAAATATCGACAGGCTTCATATGGACGCCTGAAGCCTGCATGTCAATGCGAATGCCGGAAAAAGCGGCTGCCCGGGTCGCGGCGGCCCGCTCCGGCGCTTTACAACGCACAGGTTTTCGCCAACAGGCAAGGGCATAGCGCCCTTTCTCCCGCTTCGGTCTTTCACGTGACAACCCCCTCGCTCAGCCAGTTCCGCCGCATCGTCGTCAAGGTCGGCTCCAGCCTTCTGGTCGACCGCAGCCGCGGCCGCCTGCGCCATGCCTGGCTGGCCTCGCTCGCCGAGGATCTGGCCGATCTGCACCAGCGCGGCGCGGATGTGCTCGTCGTCTCCTCCGGCGCGATCGCGCTCGGCCGCACCGTTCTCGGCCTGCCCTCCGGCTCGCTGCGGCTGGAAGAGAGCCAGGCCGCCGCCGCCGTCGGCCAGATCGCGCTGGCGCGGACCTGGTCGGAGGCGCTCGGCCATCACGGGCTGACCGCCGGGCAGATCCTGCTGACTCTCGCCGACACGGAGGAGCGCCGGCGCTATCTCAATGCCCGCGCCACGCTTGGGCGCCTGCTCGACCTGCGCGCCGTGCCGGTGATCAACGAGAACGACACGGTCGCCACCACCGAGATTCGCTATGGCGACAATGATCGCCTGGCCGCCCGCGTCGCGACCATGGCGGGGGCCGATCTGCTGGTGCTCTTCTCCGACATCGACGGGCTCTACACCGCCCCGCCTGCGCAAGACCCCGCCGCGCGGCATATTCCATTGGTCGAGCGCATCACGCCCGAGATCGACGCGATGGCGGGCGGCGCGGCTTCCGAATTGTCGCGCGGCGGCATGCGCACCAAGATCGAGGCCGGCAAGATCGCGGCCGCCGGGGGCACGCACATGCTGATCGCCGACGGGCGCGGCAAGAACCCGCTCGCCGCCGTCGCTGGCGGAGCGCGCTGCACCTGGTTCCTCAGCGCCTCCAACCCGGCCACGGCGCGCAAGACCTGGATCGCGGGATCGCTCGAGCCGCGCGGGGCGCTCTACCTCGATGGCGGCGCGGTCCGGGCCCTGCGCGGCGGGGCGAGCCTGCTGCCCGTCGGCGTCACCCGCGTCGAGGGCGATTTCGCGCGCGGCGACGCCGTGCTGATCCGCGACGCCGATGGCGCAGTGCTCGGCCGCGGGCTCGTCTCCTATGATGCGAGCGAGGCCATGCTCGTTCTCGGCAAGGCGTCGCGGGACATCGAGGCGATCTTGGGGTATCCCGGTCGCGCCGAAATGATCCATCGGGACGACATGGCGCTCGGGGTCGGTTAAGGTCGCGGCGAAACTGGGGTTGGACGGGCCACTGATCATGACGAGCGAGAGCGCCTTGCGCGTGATCTCATCCGGCGATGACGGAGTCGCGCTGGCAGGGACGATGGCGGATCTCGGCCGCCGCGCCCGGCTGGCGGCGCGGGCGATCGCGCTCGCCCCGGCGCAGCAGCGGGATGGCGCCCTGCACGCGATGGCCTCGGCCCTGCAGGCGCAGGCGCCGCTGATCCTCGCCGCCAATGCGCTGGATCTGGCCGATGCGAAAGCCGCCGGCCAGGCCGCCTCCTTCATCGACAGGCTGATGCTCGACGCGGCTCGCGTCGCGGGGATCGCCGATGCGGTGGCCAGCGTCGCCGCCCTGCCCGATCCCGTCGGCCGCGTTCTGGCGGAATGGACGCAGCCCAACGGCTTGCGCTTCGAGCGCGTCGCCACCCCGCTCGGCGTGATCGCCGTCATCTTCGAAAGCCGGCCAAACGTCACAGCCGACGCCGGGGCGCTGTGCCTCAAGAGCGGCAACGCGGCGATCCTGCGGGCGGGATCGGATAGTTTCCGCACCTCCCGGGCGATAGCGGCCGCGTTGCGCGACGGGCTGGCCGAAGCCCGGCTCCCCGTCGACGCCATCCAGCTCGTGCCGACGCGGGACCGCGCCGCGGTCGGCGCCATGCTGGCCGGGCTGGACGGAGCCATCGACGTGGTGGTGCCGCGCGGCGGCCGCAGCCTGGTCGAGCGCGTCCAGAAGGAGGCGCGCGTCCCGGTCTTCGCCCATCTCGACGGCAACTGCCATGTCTATGTCCATGCAGCCGCCAATCTCGCCATGGCCCGCAACATCGTGCTGAACGCCAAGCTGCGCCGCACCGGCGTCTGCGGCGCGGCCGAGACCCTTCTGATCGACCAGGCCTGCGCTGCGACGCATCTGCGGCCGCTGGTGATCGCCCTGCTCGACGGCGGCTGCGCAGTGCGCGGCGATGCGGCGGCGCTGTCGGTCGATCCCCGCGTGACTAAGGCGAGCGAGCAGGATTGGGCGACCGAATATCTCGACCGCATCATCGCGGTGAAGCTCGTTTCAGGTCTCGAGGACGCGATCGACCATATCGCCCGCTACGGCTCGCATCATACCGACGCGATCGTCACCGATGACGAGGCGGCGGCGGCGCGCTTCCTTGCGGAAGTCGATTCCGCCATCGTGCTGCACAACGCCTCGACCCAGTTCGCCGATGGCGGGGAGTTCGGCTTCGGCGCCGAGATCGGCATCGCCACCGGGCGGATGCATGCGCGCGGCCCGGTCGGCGTCGAACAGCTCTGCTCGTTCAAATACCGTGTCCATGGCGATGGTCAGATCCGGCCGTGAGCATCGAGCAAATGCGGCTGCCGCCCCATGCGCCGGGCTTGCGCATCGGGTTGTTCGGCGGGTCCTTCAACCCGGCCCATGACGGCCACCGCATGGCGAGCCTGACGGCGCTGCGCCGGCTGCAGCTCGACCGCGTCTGGTGGCTGGTGACCCCGGGCAATCCGCTCAAGGACAATGCCCGCCTGCCGCCGATCGAGCAGCGCATCGACTTCAGCCGGCAGGTGGCGGATCATTCCCGCATCCATGTCACCGGCATCGAGGCCAAGCTGCGCACGCGCTACACCGCCGACACGCTGCGGGCGCTGCAGCTGCGCTGCCCCGGCGTGCATTTCGTCTGGCTGATGGGCTCGGACAATCTGCAGAATTTCCACCGCTGGAACGAGTGGCGCGCCATCGCCCGGATGATGCCGATCGCGGTGATCGACCGGCCGGGCTCGACCCACCACGCCATCGCCTCGCCCGCCGCCAACTGGCTCTCGCGCTACCGCGTTTCGGAGAGCCAGGGCGCGGCTCTGCCTGGCGCCAAACCGCCGGCCTGGATCTTCCTGCACGGTCGCCGCTCCGACCTGTCTTCGACAATGTTGCGCGAACAGGCCGAAAAAGATTGAATTTTGGGCGGGTCGAGCGTATTTTGTGGACGTCGCGCAGTGAGCGCGTCGTGATCGAGAGGATACGGAACTGAACCGTCAAACCCTTGGCGAAGCCGAGCCCACGCCGCTTCCCCAGGCCGCTGTATCGGACAACCCCTCCGCTGACAGCGTCGCCCTCGCATTGCATGTCCTCGAAGAAATGAAGGCCGAGGACATCACCGTCATCGACCTCGTCGGCAAGACCTCGCTCGCCGACGCCATGATCATCGCGACCGGCCGCGTGAACCGGCATGTCGCCTCCATCGCCGACAGCCTCGTCGAGGCGCTGAAGGGCTCCGGCCTGCCGACGCCGAAGGTCGAGGGCATGCCCGCCTGCGACTGGGTGCTGATCGACACCGGCGACATCATCATCCACGTCTTCCGTCCGGAAGTGCGCCAGTTCTACAATCTCGAGAAGATGTGGGGCGCCGACCGCCCCAATGAGCGGCTCGTCGGCTGAGCCTTCCGATCCCGGGCGCTCGACGCGCCCGGACGCTTTCGTCCGATCGACGGTCACCGCCGCCATGCGCCTTGCCCTCATCGCCATCGGCCGGCTCAAGGACGGGCCCGAGCGCGAATTGTGCGAACGCTATCGCGAGCGCTGCATCGGGCTGGGTCGCGGCTTGTCGCTGTCTGGCCCCGACATCATCGAAATCGCCGAAAGCCGGGCGCGCCGCGCCTATGAGCGCAAGCGCGACGAGGCCGCCGCCATCCTCGCCAAGCTCCAGCCGGGCCTGCTGATCGCGCTCGACGAGCGGGGCGCCGCCCTGACCAGCGAAAGCTTCGCCGCCCGTTTCGCAGGCGCGCGCGACGCCGGCGCCCAGGCGGCGACGCTCGTCATCGGCGGCGCGGACGGGCTGGACGACGAGATCCGCAGCCGGGCCGAGCTGACGCTGGCCTTCGGCGCCCTCACCATGCCCCACCAGATCGTGCGCGCGCTGGCGCTCGAACAGCTCTATCGGGCGATGACGATCATGGCCGGCCACCCCTATCATCGCGCATGAGCGTGCAAGCGGATCTGATTCGCCCGGCCGGCGGCGGCGACGGCGCGAGACCTCGGCGTCCCCTGGCGCGGACGCTTGTGGCGCTGGCGTGGCTTGCGCTTTGCGCGGCGCCCGCAGGCGCGCAGAACGGCGCCGCCGACCCCGACCAGCTGACCCGTGAAGCGCAGATCAAGCAGGACGAGAAGCTGGCGCGGCAGCGCGAGCTGAAGGCGATCGAGGAGCGGCTGGCCGGCAACGCCGAAATCCGCGCCCGGCTCGAGGCCGAGATCGCGGCGATCAGGGCCGACCGCGCCGGGCTCAACAAGGCGCTGCTCGACACCACCCAGCGCACCCAGGCCTCGGAACGAAAGGTCGCCGCGCTCGAGCAGCGGCTGGCCCTGCTGCAATCGAGCGAGGCTGCGATCAGGCGTTCGCTGGAAGGCCGTCGCGGCTTGATCGGCGAGGTTCTGGCCGCCTTGCAGCGCATCGGCCGCCGCCCGCCGCCGGCCGTGCTGGTCAGCCCCGAGGATATCCTCGAGGCGGTGCGCGCCTCCATGCTGCTGGGCGCCGTCGTCCCCGATCTGCGCCAGGAAATCCAGGTTCTGGGCACCGATCTCGGCGAGCTGGTGCGGCTGCGGGAGGGCATCGCCAACGAGCGCAAGGCCATTACCGGCGAGCTCGAGGGACTGGCCGGAGAACGCCAGCGCCTTGCGGCGCTGGTCGAGGCGCGCCGCGAGCGGGAGGCGAGCGCCGCGCGCGACGCCGAGAGCCAGCGCGCTGCCGCCGGCGAGATGGCCGAGCAGGCGCGCAGCCTGCGCGAGTTCGTCGAGCGGATGGAAAAGGAGATCTCCAGCACGACGCGCGCCGCGGAAGCGGCCCGCCAGGCGTTGGAAGCGGAAACGCGCGAGCAACGCCAGCGCATGGCCGCATTGGCCTTTAAGGACCCGGCGCGGCTGGCCCCCAGGATCGCCTTCTCCGAGACGCGCGGCCTGTTGCCGCTCCCGGTGGCGGGTTCACAATTGCGTGGCTTTGGCGAAAGCGACGGCGCCGGCGGCGTAACGCGAGGCATTTCGATCGCAACGCGCGCCAACGCCCTAGTTTCGACGCCTTCGGACGCTTGGGTGGTGTACGCGGGACCGTTCCGCTCCTTCGGGCAGCTCTTGATCCTGAACGCGGGCGGGGGGTACTATATCTTGTTGGCCGGCATGCAGCGCATAGATGTGGCGCTGAACCAGTTCGTCCTCGCCGGAGAGCCGGTTGCGGCGATGGGCGAAACGTCGGAAGCTGCGGCGACCATCGTGGGTTCGGGGAGCGGGGAACCGGTCCTCTATATCGAGTTCAGGAAAGACGGCGTCTCGGTCGATCCGGCGCCGTGGTGGACGAAAACGCTTAGCGAAAAGGCTCGCGGATGATGCGCAAGGTTTCCCTCGTTTTTGCCGGCGCGATCATGGGCGCGGGCCTGACCGGCGCGGTGACGCAGACCGGGTTGCTCTCCTCCACCAACGCCATCGCGGCGTCGGCCGAGGTCTATCGCAGCCTGAACCTGTTCGGTGACATCTTCGAGAAGATCCGCACCGACTATGTCGAGAAGCCCGACGAGCAGAAGCTGATCGAGGCCGCCATCAACGGCATGGTCTCGTCGCTGGATCCGCACTCGGCCTATCTCGACTCCAAGAGCTTCCGCGACATGGACACAGACATGCGTGGCCAGTTCGGCGGGCTGGGCATCGAGGTCACGATGGAGGAAGGCGTCCTCAAGGTCGCCAAGCCGATTCGCGACACGCCCGCCTCCAAGGCCGGCATTCTGACCAACGACATCATCAAACAGATCGACGGCGCCGAGGTGAAGGGCCTGAGCCTGACCCAGGCGGTCGAGAAGATGCGCGGCATCATCAACACCCAGGTTAAGCTGACGATCGAGCGGCCGGGCAAGCCCGACCCGCTCGAATTCACCCTGACGCGCTCGACCATCGTGGTCCCGGCGGTCGAGGAGCGCGTCGAGGCCGATGTCGGCTACATCCGCATCGGCACCTTCAGCGAGCAGACCTATGAGGGGCTGCGCAAGGCGATCGACAAGGTCAACGCCGAAATCGGCGTCGACAAGATCAAGGGCTATGTCATCGACCTCCGGAACAATCGCGGCGGCCGTCTCGACCAGTCCGTGCTCGTCTCCGACGCCTTCCTCGATCGTGGCAAGATCGTCTCGACGCGCGGCCGCAACGCCGAGGAGACCCAGGTCTTCAACGCCAAGCCGGGCGATCTGACAAAGGGCAAGCCCGTCGTGGTGCTGATCAACGGCTCCTCCGCCTCGGCCGCCGAGATCGTCGCCGGCGCCTTGCAGGACCACAAGCGCGCCACCGTGATGGGCACGCGTTCCTTCGGCAAGGGCTCCGTCCAGACGGTGATCCCGCTCGGCGGCAATGGCGGGCTGCGCCTGACCACGGCGCGCTATTACACCCCGTCTGGCACCTCGATCCAGGCCAAGGGCATCAGCCCGGACGTCGAGGTGGTGCAGGAAATCCCGGCTGAGCTGAAGGACAAGCTCAGCGAGAACAAGGGCGAAGCCGCGCTCAAGGGCCATCTCAAGGCCGGCGACGGCAAGGATGAGCAGTCCGGCTCCGCCTCCTATGTGCCCACCGATCCGGCCAAGGACACGCAGCTGACTGCGGCGCTCAACCTGCTGCGCGGCGTCAAGAAGGACGCCGCTGCGCCGGCTCCCGCGACGGAAGCGCCGAAGCCCAATTGAGGCCGGCGCGCTCCCGCCCAGCGTCGATGCCGGCAGCGGCACTCGACGCGGCTGGCGCGACACGACAAGACTAGCCGGGCGAGCCATTGATTCGGGCTCGCCTCCAACAGTTCAGGACGGCTGCCCTTGGCCGGAACGCCGCTAACCGATCTCACCCGCCCTCTCGGCCAGCGCCGCGCCGCTCCAGGCGGCAGGCCGTTGGGCCGCTGGCTGGCTCTGGGCGCCTGCGCCATCGTCGGGCTGGCGTTAACCTGCGTCGCCCTTTTCGTCGTCTTCACGCGCAATCCCGATGGCGGCGAGCCGATCGCGACGGCGATGATCGAGAAGCGCGCCGCGCCCCCGGTGATTGGCGCCGCCCCGCCAGCCGCTTCGGCGGAACCTCGCGCCCAGTCCAGCGCCCGCCAGCTCGAAGCCGAATCCGGCGTCGTCGTCGTGCGCCAGGGCGCGGAGGCGCCGGGCGCCATCGTCATCACCATCCCCGACTCGGACGCCCCGGCCAAGCTCGCCCCCGCCCCGGACAGCCGGCTGATCGAACGGACGCGCCACGGCATGCTGCCGCGCATCGGGCCGGGCG
>JBKBRD010000037.1:0-14633 GCA_046292405.1 Allobosea sp.
CCGTGCGGTTGAGTAGCAGTCCGAACTTGGCGTTTCGGTTCAGGTCGAACAGCACGAGTTCGCTGCCATTGGCCGGCAGATGAACATAGAGCGAGGCGATGATCGCGCGCGTGCTGACGGTGAAGTCCATCACTGATTGAAAGGTGACGATCGGCGCGAGATCGGCGAGCCGCCCCTCCCGCGACAGGCTCAGGATCTTGCGCTGCAGCGCCATCGTCAGCAGATGCGACTGGCGCGCGCCGTTCACCGGAAAAGAGTTGTATTTGAAAGGGTCGAACTCGGGCAGAATGCCGAGCCAGGCCGCCTTGGCAAAGGCTGGCAAGACGGCCGGCAGGGCCGCGAGCCCGGCAAAGCGGGCGAAGGCGGTGACCCCGACCATCGGCGAAATCAGCACGATCCGGTCCGGCCGCGCCAGCTTGCGATCCTGCTGCGCCTCCAGCGCGAACATCAGCGCCAGCGCGCCGCCATTCGAGAATCCGACGAGATGAAGGGGGGCGTCGGGACCGGCGAGGCGCCGCGCCTCGCGCACGGCCAGCCGCGTCGCCGCCAGCCAATCCTCCCATTCGACGCCGGTCAGACCCGCCGGCACGGTGCCGTGCCCCGGCAGGCGGACAGCGACCGCGACGAAGCCGCGATCGCGATACTGCCGCGCGATGTGCCGCAGACTATAGGGCGAATCCGTCAGGCCATGCAGGAAGACGGCGGCGCCGCGCGGCGGCCCCTCCGGCTGGAGCACGTAAGACCGGTTCCAATCCTGCTCGAAACGGCCCGGATAGATCGGGCTCGCATCGAAATAGCGATTGATCGGGATCCGTTCCTCGGCATCGAGCTTTTGCGTGACTTCGACGCGCACGCTTTCGAAAGCCGCGGCTTCGGCCTTGAGATAGGCCTGCCAATCCGCGCGATCCAGTTCGGCGACGGAGAGTTCGCGCGGGATATGCTGGTGCCAGGGTTCGAGCGGCGCGCCGCGCTGGGAATCATAGGCGCGCAGCGAGATCAACGAGACGGCGACGATACCGATCACCCAAGCCGTTCGTTTCAGGTATCGGCCGATGCGGGCGCGCGCCATCAAGACCTTCCCCTCAGCGCAAGCGAACGGTCTTCAAGCCCAAGACCCTGCAGGTTTGATATCATGACTGCAGAACGATATCAGGCCAATCGAGCCTAAAGGCGAAGTCTTTCGCATGAGCTGACCACAGGTCGCTTGGAGACGATCTCTACGGCCCGCGCGACCTCCGGACGCCTGTTTCGTTGCGCGTGTCTGCCAAGAGGCGCATGGCGGCTGGACGAAAAATGGCCGATGCGGGGGGTCGAATCTTTCAATACCCCCTATCGCTTTGCGCAAGGTCGCCGCATGCGGAATGACCGCACAGCAGGCTGCGCCCGATGACGGCCGCAGCGTCCGGCGCGGATCGGGAGTTGGCAGCCTCGAAATCATTCGATTATCCGACGCGGCGATCGGTCATGCGCCACTTTCGCCGTCGCGCCGCGCCCCCCCCGTCGCAGCCCTGTGCGGCCGCGCCAGGCCGGACGATCCTTATCGAGACTGTCGCAATCGCGGCCTAGGGCCTGCGGGTCCGTCCCGATGCCCCGTGGCATGATCGCGACGGACTGTTGAAGCCGGGCCGAGTGCGTTGCCCGCATGCGTCAGGAGTCGAGACATGGCTGGGTCCGTCGCTCTTTCAGCCATCGCCGTGGCGCGCAGCAACGATGCGCGCCGAGCCAAAGCCGCCAGCGCGCCCTGCGCGATCCGATAGCGAAGCGAGGCCGCCGTGCAATCCTCGCGTCCCGCAACGAACCCCTCCGCGATTTCCGCCGAGCTGCGGCGCTGCGCCATGGCCTTTGCGGCCGTCGCCGTGTTCAGCGGCTTCGTCAATCTTCTCTATCTGTCGAGCTCGCTCTTCATGATGGAGGTCTATGACCGCGTCCTGCCCAGTCGCAGCGTGCCCACGCTGATCGGTCTGCTGATCATCGTCGCGATCCTTTACGTCTTTCAGGCCGTCTTCGACTGGGTTCGAAGCCGCCTGCTGCTCAGGATCGCCGACCGGATCGACATTCAGCTGTCCCCGCGCGTCTATGACGCCGTCGTGAGGCTGCAACTGCGTGCGCCGGCGACGGCGCGATCGAGCCAGCCCCTGCGCGATCTCGATACCCTGCGCGGGTTCCTCGCAAGCAGCGGCCCCGCAGCCTTCTTCGACCTGCCCTGGCTGCCCTTCTACCTCGCGGTCTGCTTCGCGTTCCATTTCTGGATCGGCGTGACTGCCCTTGCGGGCGCCGTCATCCTCGCGCTTCTGACGGTGGTGAGCGAGTTCGCCGCCCGAAGGCCAATGCAGGAGGCCGCCGGCCATGCGCTCGGGCGCGGACGCCTGTTTGAAGCGAGCCGACGCCACGCCGAGCTGATATCCGTGCTGGGCATGGCGCCGCGGCTCCGGTCGCGTTGGCTTAACGCGAGCCGCGCCCATGCGAACGCCAATGCCCGCGCCGGCGACCTGACCAGCGGGCTCGGCGCCTTGAGCAAGATGCTGCGCATGATGCTGCAGTCGGGCGTGCTGGCCGTCGGCGCCTGGCTTGTCATCAACGACAAGGCTTCGGCCGGCGTCATCATCGCGGGCTCGATCCTGTCGGCCCGGGCGCTGGCGCCGGTCGATCTGGTCATCGCGAACTGGAAAGGGTTCGTGGCGGCGCGCCAGAGCAAGGCCCGCCTGGACGCCACGCTGGCTTTGCTCGGAGACGAACCGGCGCGGATGGCGCTGCCGACCCCCCGGCACGCGCTCGCCGTCCAGAACGTCACGACCACGGCCCCTGAGAGCCAGACGGTCATTCTGCACGATGTCAGTCTCACGCTCGCGGCGGGGAGCGGTCTGGGCGTGATCGGGCCCTCGGCCTCGGGCAAATCCTCCTTCGCCCGTCTGCTCGCCGGCGTCTGGACGCCGCTGCGAGGCGCCGTGCGGCTCGACGGGGCGACGCTCGACCAATGGCCGCCGGAGGCGCTCGCGCGCCATATCGGCTATATGCCGCAGGCGACGGCGCTGATCGAGGGAACCATCGCCGAGAACATCGCGTCCTTCGACCCCGAGGCCAAGCCGGAGGAGATCATCGCCGCGGCCCGCGCGGCCGGCGTGCATGACCTCGTCGTCAACCTGCCGCAGGGCTATCAGACCCGCATAGACGACCATGCCGCGCAGCTCTCCTCGGGGCAGCAGCAGCGCATCGCGCTGGCGCGCGCTCTCTATGGCGAGCCCTTCCTCGTCATCCTCGACGAGCCCAACTCCAATCTCGACGCCGAAGGCGAAGAGGCGCTGACCCAGGCCATCATCGGCGTCCGCAGCCGCGGCGGCGTCGTCGTCGTCGTGGCGCATCGGCCGAGCGCTCTGGCCGGGGTCGATCACGTCCTGATGCTGGCCGGCGGACGGGTCCAGGCTTTCGGGCCGAAGGAGGAGGTGCTTTCCGCGGTTCTCAGGCCCGCGGCCGTTCCCAGCCGCAAGATCAACGAGGGAGTTGCCGCATGACCGCTCATGCCGATCTCGCCGGAAACCGCCGCTCGATCCGCCGCGGCGTGCTCGCCGGCACAGCCGCCATCGCCCTGCTCGTCGGGGTCGTCGGCGGCTGGGCGACGACGACAGACGTCTCCGGGGCGGTGATGGCTCCGGGCCGGCTCGTCGTCGACAGCCACGTCAAGAAGGTCCAGCATCTGACCGGCGGCATCGTCGGCGAGCTGCTGGTCGAGGAAGGCGCCATGGTCAAGCGCGGCGACGTGCTGGTGCGCCTCGACGAGACGATGATCCGCGCCAATCTGGCGATCGTCCTCAAAAGCCTGGACCAGTTCACGGCGCGCCGCGCACGGCTCGCCAGCGAGCGCGACGGGTTGGTCGAGGTCGCCTATCCCTCCGAATTGACGGCGCGCAGCGCCGATCCGACGGCGGCCGAAGCCATGCGCGGCGAGGAGCGCCTGTTCGAATTGCGGCGCGACCTGCGCGGCGGCCGCAAGGCGCAGCTTGCCCAGCGCGTCGAGCAACTCAGCCTCGAGATCGACGGCATGGAGCGACAGAAGCGCTCCAAGGCCAGGCAGCTCTCTCTGATCCAGGAGGAGCTTAAGCGCGTCGGCACGCTCTATGAGAAGAACCTGATCGAGGTGACGAAGCTCATCTCGCTTGAGCGCGAACAGGCGGAGCTTTCGGGGCTTGAAGGCAATCTCGCGGCGCAGATCGCCCAGGCCCAGGGGAAGATCGCCGAAACGCGCCTGCAGATCCTGGCGATTGATCAAGAGATGGCCGAGCAGGTCGCCGCCGAGATGCGCGATGTCGAGGGCAAGATCGCCGAATATGTCGAGCGCCGGATCGCCGCCGAAGATCAGCTCAAGCGGGTCGAGATCATCGCGCCGCAGGATGGCGTCGTCCACCAATTGGCCCTCCACACCGTCGGCGGCGTGGTGCCGACGACCGAGCCGGTGGCGCTGATCGTGCCGGTCGACGATAGGCTGACGGTCGAGGCGCGCGTTCAGCCTCAGGATGTCGACCAACTCCAGCTCCATCAGCCCGCGATGCTGCGGTTTTCGGCCTTCAACCAGCGCACCACGCCGGAGCTGGCCGGCCGCATTCAGCGGATCGCCGCCGACGTGTCCTTCGAGCCGCAGACCGGCGCGAGCTTCTATGTCGTGCGCATCCGGATCGAGCCCGGCGAACTGGTCAAGCTCGGCGAACTCAAGCTCGTGCCGGGGATGCCGGTCGAGACCTTCATCCGCACCGGCGAGCGCAGTGTCGCGTCCTATTTCATCAAGCCGTTGCAGGATCAGCTGGAGCGGGCCTTTCGCGAGACGTGACCTCGGCTGGTTTGAACAGGTCGGCATGTGCGCCGAAGCGACGCGCCGCCGTGATGAAGCTCCCGATCAGCGGCAGATGCCGCCGCTCGGCCAGGCAGATGACATATTCGTCGATCACCGCCTGGGCGTCGGCGATCGGGACGAAGGCGAGCCGCGGATCGACGCCGAACTCGCGATCGCCGACGACGCCGAAGCCCAGGCCGTTGGCGATCGCCTCCCGCCCACCCTCGCGGCTGGCGATCTCGATGACAGGGCCGATCCTGACGCCGACGACCGCGAGATTGCGCTCGAAGATCGAGCGCGTGCGCGAGCCGCGCTCCCGCAGGATGAAGGGCAGCCCCGCCAAATCCTTCAGCAGCACCTGACTGCGCTGGGCGAAAGCATGGTCGCGCGGGACGCATAAGCCGATCGGCAGCGACAACAGATATTCGCCATGCAACCTGACATCCCCCGGCTGTTGCGCGGTGATGCCGACATCGGCGTGATAGCCCAGGATCTGCTCGGCGACGCGTTCGGAATTGTCGATGGTCAGCGAAAAAGTCAGATGCGGCCGCTGCTCGCGCATGCTCAGCAAGATCGGCAGGGGCAGGATCGGTCCGTCGGCGGCAACGCGGATATGGCCGGCCTTGTCGGTCTCGCGCGGGCGCCGCAGGAAGGTCCGCGCCTCCGCTTCGGCCTCGAAGAGCTTGGAGGTGATGGCGAAAAGCGCCTCGCCATCAGGGCTGAGCTTCACGCCGCGCGGGTTGCGCTCGAAGAGATTGACGCCGCAGCTGGCCTCCAGCGACCTGACCTGACCCGACAGCGTCGATTGGCTGACGGCCGTTTCGCGAGCCGCCTGGGAGAAGCCGCCGAACCGCGCGACGGCGTTGAACGCTCTCAACTGTGCGATGGACATGGACGAGCCGCCTTCCGGCAGCTTCATAGACCCACGCCCTCACATTTTCATGACGCGTGCGGCCTCGGCGATCGGTCCCGCGACGCGAAGGCGCTTGCGACCCGCCGCATCGGGCCGGACAGAGCGCGGATGGTCGGCATTGAAAGATTCCATGGGCGCGTCGAGGGTTTCTTAAGAAATCGTCACAGAGCCGCAGGGGCGCAATCCTAGAAACGCGATCAGCGGGCCACCCGGTCCGATCGTGTCTCCAGGAGTTCGATCATGTCGATCACGACCCTCGCCAGCGTCATCGAAACCGGCGCCGACTGGCTGCTCAAGGTCCCCAATGCAGCGCAGGACCAGAGCATTCTGGTGGCTCCCGGCGGCGCCGGAACCGCGCGCGCCTATACGCTGATCTATGACGTCTATATCCCCGCCGCGACGGCCGGGGGCTGGGTCCCGTTCTTTCAGACCGACGTCACCAACACCAGCGACGGCGATCTCTTCGGCAAGATCGCTGACGGGGAGATCGGCCTGGGCATCAGCGGCGACTACAAGGGAGCGGCCAAGCTCGACGCCTGGAACCGGCTCGCCTTCACGGTCGAGACCAAGGATGGCGTCGTCACCATCACGAAATACGTCAACGGCGTGCTCGCCGGCACGCAGACCAGTGCCGACACCGCCCGCTACGCCATCGACAAGGCCAAGGGCTTCCTGATCTTCTCAGACGAGGATGGCGAGACCTCGCCGGTTCATCTGACGAATTTCGCCTATGTCGAAAAGGCGATGAGCGCCAGCGAGATCGCCGCGCTGGGCGGCGTCAACGCGGAGGGCATCCTGGTCGGCGCCCAGGCGGTCGAGGCCGCGCGCGCGAATGGCAGCGAGTTCCGCTTCGCCCAGACCGGGTCGGCGCCGGCCTTCGGCCAGGCGACGCTGACGCCCAACAACATCACGCTCCCCGCGACCACGGCGGACAAGGCGGAGATCCCGGCGGCGCCGGAGCCAGACCAGATCCTGAGCATCGCCGCGACGCAACCAAACCAGACCGTCCGGCTGGCGCCGGGGGGGACGGGGCAGGCCACCTCCTACAGCATCGCCTTCGACATCTATGTTTCGGCGGCGAGCGCGACGAAGGGCTGGATTCCCTTTTTCCAGAGCGATCTCGCCAATGCCAGCGACGGCGATCTGTTCGGCAAGGTGTGGGGCGATCATTATGGCGTTGGCATCGGCGGCGATTTTCCGGGCCAGGCCAAGCTCGACGCCTGGAACCGGATCGTCTTCACGGTGGAAATCAAAAACGGCGCCGTCACCATCGGGAAATACGTCAATGGCGTGCTCGTCGGCACGCAGACCAGCAGCGAGACCGAGCGTTACAGCTTCGACAAGGCCAAGGGCTTCCTGATCTTCTCCGATGAGGATGGCGAGACCTCCGGGGTCCATGTCAGCAACATCGCCTATGTCGAGGCGGCGCTCACCGAGGCGCAGATTAAGCTGCTCGGCGGTCCCAACGCCGCGGGGATCGTCCCCGACGCGCTCAAGCCCGCTTTCTTGGCGGCCAATGGCAGCGAGTTCCGCTTCGACGGCGGCAAGCTGACCGCAACGGTCGGCGCCGGCAAGATCGTCTCCCAGGGCGCCGAGGCCGTGGTGCATAGCGCGGCTGATGCGGGCGTGCCCGCAGTGACCGCGCCCGTCGCCGAAGCGCCCGCCGTGCCGCCGACGCAGCTGCGCTCGATCAAGGACATGCTGCTGAAGCAGGGCGCCGACAAGGTGGTGATCGATCTCGACGCGCATTTCAAGGCGGCGGGGCTGACCTTCACCGTCACCAGCTCCGATGGAAAGGTGATCGAGGCCAAGCTCGTCGGCCACAAGCTGGAGCTCGACATCCACGGGCTCGGCCGCTCGGACATCCACATCTCGGCGGTGGATGCCGCCGGCAAGGTCTATACGGATGATTTCCGCGTGCGTGTCGCGGGTCCCCATGCCTACACCTTCGCCGTGATTCCCGACACGCACGTCACCTCCAATCAGGCGGCGATGATGCAGTGGCTGGCCGATCACGCCAAGGATCTCAACCTGCGCTTCGTCACCCATGTCGGCGACGCGACCAACAACAACCTTCCCTGGGAGTGGGATCTGTTCAATCAGGCGATGAGCAAGCTGAACGGCATCGTTCCCTATGCGGTTCTGCCGGGGAACCACGATCAGGCCGAGAATGCCAAGAGCTACGCCTCGCTGCTGTCGCAGTATTTCTCGGTCGATTATCTGAAGCGGAACTCGACGCTCGGCGGCGTTTACGACCAGGAGCCCAACGAGACCAAAAACGCCTGGTACACCTTCACAGGCGCCGACGGGACGAAATGGATCGTGCTATCGCTCGAATTCGGCGCGCGCGACGACGTGCTGCGCTGGGCCGGCGAGGTTCTCGACGCGCATGCCGATTACCGCGCCATCGTCACCACCCACCACTACACCAATATGGCGACGCGCGCCGACAACTATTCCGGCCCGCTCTTCGAGGAGGGCACGGGGAAGGATTACGGCACCGGCAACAGCGCCGAAAACGCCAATGACGGCGAGGATATGTGGCAAAAGCTGATCTCGAAGCACACGAACGTCAAATTCGTGTTCTCCGGCCATGTCTTCGGCGACGGCGCCGAGACCGTCGTGAGCTACAACGACGCAGGCGAGCCGGTCTATCAGATGTTGGTCAATTAC
Organism: Allobosea sp.; assembly: GCA_046292405.1. GTDB lineage: Bacteria > Pseudomonadota > Alphaproteobacteria > Rhizobiales > Beijerinckiaceae > Allobosea. The sequence continues at coordinate 8,409 of JBKBRD010000037.1, forward strand.
CAGGACGGCGTCTCCCTGGAAGTCACGGGCAATGGCGACGCCAGCCAGGGCGGCAATGGTGGCAATGGCGCCATCAGGCTGATCACCATCGATCCCGACAATGGCAAGGTCTATACGGAGACCTATCTTGAGGCCCGCGACGAATATGTCACGGGCTCGCGGGGCGACCCCGAGCCGTCGCGCGACGGCAAGGGCGCCACGCCCCGCCACGGCGCCCAGCATCCGATCCAGCCGATCAGCTTCGCGACGGAGACGGTGGCCGGGGCGCCGAGCGGCGTCATCACCGCGCCGCGGTTCGACCCCTTCAACGGGCTGAAGGTGAAGCCCGGCTTTGCGCCCGCCGGCGGCGGCGAGGCCTATGCCGCCTATACGATGATCTACGATGTCAAACTGCCGCGGGAGGGGGGTCTGGCCTCGATCTTCCAAAGCGACCTCAACAATATCAGCGATGGCGATCTCTGGCTGAACTTTCGCGCGGGCCATGCCGTCATCGGCACCAACGGCCAGGACGAGGGCCATCTGCCGCTCGACAAGTGGATCCGCATCGTCCTGACGCTGGAGCGTACCGGCGCCGGCTTCACGCTGAAGAAATATGTCGACGGCGTGCTGCAAGGCTCGCAACTCGTCGGCTCGAACTTCAGCATCACCGCAAACGGCTTCCTGATCTTCGCCGATGACGGCTACGAGACGACCTCGTTCTCGCTGTCCTCCTTCGCCTTCGTCGAGAAGGCGCTAAGCGCGGCCGAGGTGGCGGCGCTGGGCGGGGCGTCGGCGAGCGGTCCGTACAAGGCCGCCCCCGCGGGCGTGAACATGGTGCAGTTCGATTTCAGCGACGGCACGCTCAAGCCGACGATCGGCAGCGGCTCGATCTCGCAGACGATCGGCTCCGGAAATGCGCAGCAGCCGCTGACCGGCGCGCTGCGCGAGCAGCAGGAAACCTTCCACGACAAGGTGGCGGCGCCGAAGGTGCAGTTCGTCGCCCATGCCGGCGACGACCAGACCGTCTCGGCCGGGACGGCGGAGACGGCCACCATCCATCTCGACGCCGGGAAGACCGTCGACAAGCTCGGTCAGATCGTCCGCTACGAATGGTTGAACGCGGATGGCGAGGTGATCGCCACCACAGCCCGGGCCGATGTCGCGCTCGGCGCCGGCGTCCATCACCTGACCCTGCGGGCCATCGGCTCCACCGGCACGACGAGTTCCGACGAGGTCACCGTCGCTGTGAAGGACAGCCGCACGCTGCTCCACGAGACCTTCGACGATGGCAATGCCGATGGCTGGACGGCGCCGGGCGCGCGTTGGCAGGTGGCCGGCACGGTCGCCTCGCGCAGCCTTCCCTCGGCCGGTCTGCCGGCGAAAGAGGGCGCGCTGCGGGCGTTTGACGACGCCTCCGGCATCATGCGCTGGGCGGGCGCGGGCAGCGAGGCCTGGTCAGGCTATACCGTCTCGGCGACGCTCACCGCCGAAGACCAGAAGGCCTTCGGTCTGGTTGCCTATTACAAGGACGCGCAGAACTATTACCGGCTGACCTTCGACATTGCGCGCAACGAGCGGCTCCTGGTCAAGGTGCAGGACGGGGTCGAGACCGTGCTGGCCCGCGAAACCGCGACCAGCCCGTTCGATCGCGCCTTCCTGGTCAAGCTCGCCGTGGAAAACGGCAAGCTGCTGGCGACCGTCGATGGCGAGGCGATGTTCGGCGGGGTCGTCAGCGACAAGGCGCCGCTTTCGGGCGGCACGGTCGGCGTCTATTCCGAAGGCCAGCGCCAGGTCTTCTTCGACGACATTTTCGTCCAGAAGGGGACCTTGATCGCCGATGCCGGCCACAGCCTGCGCGTGGTCGATACGGATGGCGACGGCGTCGCCTGGGTCGATCTCTCGGCTTTGGCCAGCGCCGGAATCGACGCGGCGACCCAGGTGGCGTGGAGCGAGAACGGCAAGGCTCTGGCCGCAGGGAGCCAGGCCAAGATCGCCCTGGCGCCCGGCGCCCATCTGATCCGGCTCGACCTCGCGGGCGCGGCCGGCAAGGCCAGCGACACCGTCAGGATCGAGGTCGTCGCCGCCAAGGACCTGCTGCTGCACGAGGATTTCTCGGACGGACAGGCCCAGGGCTTCCGCTTCGTCGATGAGGGCGAGCTCGGATCCGCCGCGGCCTGGTCGGTCCGCGACGGGGCGCTCGTCCAGAGCGCCGATCGCTACAGCCGCGAGCTCGGCGGCAGCGGCGCCACGGCGCCCGCCTCGCAATGGAATCTCTATTGGAGCCCGCTGGGCGATGGCGTCCACGCCCTGCGCAAGGGCGCCTATGCGCTTTATGAGGGCGCGGGCGCGGCCGAATGGACGAATTACAGCGTCGAAACCCATTTCACCGCGAAATCGGGCGGCGGCGTCGGCCTGATGCTCCACTACAAGGATGCGAAAAACTACTACAAGTTCGAACTCGACAACACGACCGGGCTGCCGCAGCTCTTCAGCCTCAAGGACGGGATCGAGCAGACGCTCTGGCAGGGGCCGCAGCGTTACGACATCAACGGGAAAAACCATCTGCGCGCCGATATCGTCGATGGCCGACTCCAGATCTGGCTGAACGGAACGGCGCTGTTCACTCAGGCGATCGAGATCCACGATACGGAAAAGGGCACATTCGGTCTCTACAATTGGCATGCCGGCCTGGGCGTCAGCTATGACGATGTCCGTGTCATCGCCCTGGCCTCCAGCAAGCAGGCTTCCTCGCTGCTGGGCACGTCGGGCGACGACGTGCTGTCCGGTGGCGACGGCCACGAGACGCTGGTCGGACTGGGCGGTGACGATACGCTGGTCGGAAACGGCGGTTCGGACCGGCTGGACGGCGGGGCGGGCTCGGACACGCTGCTGGGCGGCGCGGGCGACGACACGCTGGATGGCGGAGCCGGCAAGGACCTTCTCGATGGCGGCGCGGGCAATGATACGCTCTCGGGCGGGACGGGCTCCGACACCTATGTCTACAGCCGCGGCGAGGGCTCGGACCTCATCGCCGAGGCGGTGGACGCCGAGGGCCGCGACGTGCTGGTGCTGAAGAACCTGGCCCGCTCGCAGGTGACGCTGCAGAAGCACGGCGCCGATGTCGAGGCGCTGATGGCCGATGGCAGCAAGATCACCCTGCGCAATCAGCTGGCGCTGGGCGGGATCGAGCTGCTCGTCTTCGCCGACGGCGTCCAGCTCGGCCGCGATGCGATCGCGGCGGGGCTGGTCAATCGCGGGCCGCAGGCCGTTTCCGATCTGCTGGAGGCGGTGGATGAGGACAGCCTGGCGCTGCTGATCCCCTTCAGCAAGCTCGTCGGCAATGATCTCGATGCCGATCTCGACAATCTGACGGTGACGGGCGTCTCCGATGCGGTCGGCGGCGTCGTCGAACTGACGGCCGAGGGGGTGCGCTTCACCCCGGCGGCCAATTTCACAGGCGAGGCCTCCTTCAGCTACACCCTGTCGGATGGGCGCGGCGGCACGGTCCAGGCCAAGGCCAGCTTCACGGTCAAGCCGGTCAACGACGCTCCCGTAGCGGCTGCTGTTTCGGTTGCGACCGATGAGGATGTGGCGGTGACGGGGACGGTCGTCGCCCGTGACGCCGATGGCGACAGCCTCGCCTTCGCTGTCAAGGCGAATGGCGGGCCGGCTCATGGCCGGGTCTCGCTCGATGCCGCCACGGGCGCCTTCACCTATACGCCCAGCGCCGACGCCCATGGCGGCGACAGCTTCACCGTCGTCGTCTCGGACGGTCATGGCGGCACGGTGGAGAGCGTGGTCAGCGTTGCGGTCAAGCCGGTCAACGACGCTCCGGTGGCCATGGCCGACAGCGTATCGCTGGACGAGCGCGATCGCAGGGTCTTCGACCTCCTCGCCAATGACCGCGATGTCGACGGCGACGCGCTGTCGCTGACAGGCGTGGCGGTGACGAAGGTCGACGGGTTCGCGCTCGATCCTGCGGCGGCGCAGGCCGCCTTCGCGATCGTCGACGGCAAGCTCTCCGTCGATCCCGGCACGGTGTTCGCCGGGCTGCAGACCGGTGAGAGCGCGGTGGTCACGCTGAGCTATACGGTCAGCGATGGGCATGGCGGCACGGCGCAGGCGAGCGTTACCGTGACGATCGCGGGTTACACGCCCTATCGCCTGGTCGCGGGCAGCGATGCGCCGGAGACGCTGACGGGCGCCGACGGACGCGATCTGGTCGAGGCGGGCGGCGGCGACGACGTGGTCCTGACCGGGGCCGGCGACGATATGGTCCATGCCGGGCTTGGCGACGACCGGGTGCTGGCGGGCTCGGGCGACGATATGGTCGATGGCGGAGCCGGCGATGACACGCTGGCGGGCGGTTCCGGCAAGGACGCGCTGCTGGGCGGCGCCGGCAACGACCTGCTTTCGGGCGGCTCCGGCGACGATCATCTCACGGGCGGGGCGGGCAACGACGTGCTCCAGGGCGGCTCCGGAGCCGACACCTTCCACTTCGCCGCCCAGGAGGGCCGCGACACGGTGCTCGAATTCAAGCCGGCCGCGGCCGACGCGACCGAGCATGACGTGATCGAACTGAGCAAGGCGCTCTTCGCCGATTACGCCGCCCTGATCGCCGCCCACGCCCTCAGCGACGGGGCCGAGGGCGCCGTCCTCGACCTCGGCGGCGGAAACACTGTCACCTTCGTCGGCGTCAAGGCCGAAACACTCGCCATCGACGATTTCAAATTCGCCTGAGCGACAAAACCAAAAGCCGCAGAGACACGGCCCCAAAACAAAAGCCCGGCGCGAAAACACAGCCGCGCCGGGCAAGCCTCGTCTCAAGCGATCGCCAGCAAAGGGTTGCATCTGCCCGATACCGTTGAGGCCCGGCGGAGCCGATCGTCGCCATGGCGCGGCGGAGGAACGGTTTCCAGATCGAGGAGCGCCGTGTCGACCTGCCGGTACATTACGGTCCGTTGCCGTGCGTCGCCTCTGTCACGGCCAAAGCGTGAGAGCTCGCCGGCGTAAACCGCGCCTGCCTCGTCGCGGCAGGCTCCCCCTCCCCGCTCAAGACCCACGCGTTGAACGGAGCCCGTCGCGGCGCGGCCGAAATCGTCCTTGATCTGCAGCCATCCCAACGCGGTCAGGCGAACAGCATGGCATATTGCAGCGTGCTTTTCTCGCGGCCGGGCAGCGCCTGATGGATATCCGCCGCTCGGCTGCCCTGGAGGCCTCAGCAGGGCCCGTCGACCCGAAGGCGCTAGCCGAATGGGCGACACGATCGGCCAGTCGAAGGCTCTGCAGCGCACCTGCACGCCGGCCCAGATCGCCACCGTCTCGACCGATCCGGAGGCCCGACGACCGGGCGCAAGGCGCGCGGCACGAACGAAAACGCCCGCAATTCCGAATGGGCCGGAAACCAATTCCGAATTTCCCCTCACGGGGTCACCCAAAACAGGAACTAAAGCAATGATTTTATTGAGAGAAAATGGCGCGGGCGACGGGGCTCGAACCCGCGACCTCCGGCGTGACAGGCCGGCACTCTAACCAACTGAGCTACGCCCGCGCAGGGCTTCCGGGGACATCAGTCCCTCAGCGGGGTTTCGATTATGGCCCAAGGCCGGAAGTGTCAAGCGTCGGACGCTTGCTAAATGAAGATGATGTGAATTGAAGCCAGGAACCACGCTTTTGCGCCAGCCGCGCCGCAGATCGTGTCACGGCCAAACGCGGCAGACCGCGACTGGCCGAATCGAGCGCCCGGGTCGAGACGGGTGATAGCGAACTCGGTCTCCCGACCGCTCGGCGCTTGAGCCCGGTCGGAGGGAGGCGACCGGCCTGCTCTCAGCCGGCCAGGAAACGGGGCCGTTGCGTTGCTCACACTGCGCGGAGCAACGCCAAGGCCAAGCGTTGGGAATGCGGGGGAAAGAAATTCCAGAAGCGATCAGGCGCTGGGGCACAGATGGGCGGCGACGGGCTCGAACCGGAGACCCTCTCGGCGAAAACGTGGAGCCGTTGCTCGTGAATGCGCCACTCTTCGCCTGCTTCGCGCCGAACAGAAGGCTCCCGCACCTCGCGTTTTGAGAAGATTGGCTATGATTGCCGGCTAGGTCTGAGCCTCCTGTTTCAGGATGTGGGCAAGCGCCGTCTCCGCCGCCAAGGCACGCTCCTCCGCGATCTTCAGCGCCTCGAAGGCGTCCTGCAGCGCAGCCAATTGCGCATTTCGTTCACGTGCGATTTCTTCAGTCTGGGACAGGATCAACT
>JBKBRD010000038.1:0-14577 GCA_046292405.1 Allobosea sp.
GATGCGCGCGATGTCTTCCGGCAGGCTGCGCACGGTGGGCGTCTCGGGCCGGGAGCTGTCGAGGCTATAGAGCGCTGGCTTGGCGCCGAGGCTGGACGCAGCCGCCGCCAGCCCGCCGATCGCGTCGGCGGCGCTGCTGGCTTCCAGAATGTCGCGCCCGGCGGTGTCGCTGACATGGATGAAGGCGTCCGACGCCGCGATCCGCGCCGCAAAGCCGGCATCGTCATGGGCCTCGCCCTCCGCCCCGCCATAGGCATGGTCTGACGCCGCGAGATAGGCGGCGGCGAGTGCGGAGCGATCGGTCCACGCCCCATCGAGCGCCAGCTCGGCCATGGCCGCGCCATAGCGTCCGGGCGCCGCCCCGAAAATGCGGGCGCCGGCCGCGCCGCGGCGGCGGGCGGCGGCCGGCTCGTTCCAGTCGTCGGGCTCGTCCAGCGCCGCAATCGCGCGGGCGGCGGCGTCGAGCAGCGCGATCTGGCTCGGAAACGTATCGCGAAAGGCGCCGGAGATGCGGATGGTGACATCGACGCGGGGAAAGGCGAGCTTCGGCTGCGGCCGGATCTCGAAACCGGTGACGCGGGTCGAGGCATGGTCCCAGAGCGCGGCGACGCCCATCAGGCTCAGCGCATGGGCGATGTCCTCGCCGCCCGAGCGCAAGGTCGGCGAAGCCCAGAGATCCATCACCACGCGGCGCGGATAATCGCCCTGGTCCTGGAGATGGCGGGTCACCACCGCCTGCGCCGCCAGCGCGCCGAGGCTGGCGGCGGCGCGGGTCGGGATGGCGCGGGGATCGAGCGTCGAGAGATTGCGCCCTGTCGGCAGCACGTCGCGGCGGCCGCGATGCGGCGAGCCGGCGGGGCCGGGCGCGATGAAACGGCCATCCAGCGCCCGCAGCAGATTCTCGCGCTCGGATTGCGCGGAGACGGGATCATGCGCCGCCTGGCCGAAGATGTGCAGCCCGTCGCGGAAGGGCAGTTCGGCGATGTCGCAGAGCTGGGCGTCGAGCCGCGTCAGCGCCTCCGGCATTTCCATGTCAGGCGTGACCCCGCAGGCCTGCGACAGGCCGCTCGCCTCGGCGCGGGCGCGGATCTCGGCGGCGACGAGCGCCGCCCGGCGCGGATCCATCACCTGCGCCTGCGAGAATTCCTCGACCAGGTCGCGCAGCAGCGCCGCCTCGCCCTCGGCGCCCGTTTCAGCCAGTTCGGGGGGCAGATGGCCGAGCGTCACCGCCGAGAGCCGGCGCTTGGCGGGCGCCGCCTCGCCGGGATCGTCGACGACATAGGGGTAGACCACCGGCAGGCCGCCGATGACGAGGCGCGGCCAGCAGGCGGGGGACAGCGCCACCGCCTTGCCCGGCAGCCATTCCATCGTGCCATGCGTGCCCAGATGGATCAGCGCGTCGCTGCCGATCAGCCGCAGCCCGAGATAAAAGGCGAGGTAGCCATGGCCGGGCGGCGCGTCTGGGTCGTGATAGCGCGTCTTGCGGTCGCCGCCGTCGCGCGGCGGCTGCAGCGCGACCAGCAGCTTGCCGCGCCGGACGGCCCTGAAACGGAAGACGCCTTCGACGAGTTCTTGCGCCTGCTCCGGCTCGCCATGGCCGGCGATCAGCTGCGCCCGCGCCGGTTCGGGCAGCTGCGCGAGCCAGGCCCGGTAATCGGCGAGCGCGACCGTGAACGCCGCCGTCCCGAGGGTCAGCGCCTGCATCAGCGCCTGCCCGTCAGAGCTTTCGGCGGCGGCCCCGACATCGTAGCCGGCGCCGGCGAGCAGCGTCCGGATCGCGCCGACGCTGGCGGGGGTATCGAGCCCGACGGCAAAGCCCGCCCGGCCGCCGCGCGCCGGGTAATCGGACATGACCAGCGCCAGCCGCCGGTCTCGAGCCGGCTTTTGCGCCAGCGCGATCCAGCCGGTGGCCAGTGCGACAAGCGCCGCGATGCCCTCGTCATCCGGGACGAGGCGGCGGCTGACGAGGCCCGTGGCGGGGTCTTCGCTCTCCGCCTTGAAGGCGACGGGCATGGCGCCGAGCCGCCCGTCGAATTCCGGCAGCGCCACCTGCATGGCGAGGTCGACGGCGGAGAGGCCGCGGGAGGAGGCGGCCCAGGCTTCCCGCGCCGAGCCGACGGGAACGGCCTGGAGGATCGGGCAATCCGCCGCGTCCAGCACGAAATCCGCCCCGTCCCTGGCCGAAAACCCGGTCGTCGTCACGATCAGCGCCGGCTTGCGCGCGGCGATCAGCGCCGCCAGCGCGCGCGTCGCGGCCGGATCCTTCAGGCTGGTCAGCGCCAGCGGCAGCGGCGCATGGCCGGCCTCTGAGAGCGCTGCGGCCAGCGCCATGCCCAGCGCCGTGTCGCCGGCGGTCACGCCGGAGCGATAGAGCAGAATCGGGACGAGCGGCCGGTCGCTCGGCAAGGCAGCCAAGGCATCGCGCCAGGGCGCCGCCACGCCAGCGGCCGAGACGGCGAAGAGCGCAGGCAATGTGAGCGGCTGCAGAGACTCAGGCATCGCGAAGCGCGATGGGCCGGCGCCCGCCAGCACCCGGGCGACGCCGCCAAGAAGCCGGCGCATGGATTGCGCGCCGCCGCCATCCTTGAAATAGGCGAGCAGCGCCTGCGCGCAGGCTTGCGGCACGGTGCCGAAATCCGCCAGCCGCTCATCCGCGCGGTCGTCGCCGGGCAGAACCGCCAGCGCAACGCCATGCGCCCGGCAGGCCAGCGCCAGCTGCTCCACGCCGTAGCGCCAGTAATCCAGCCCGCCCAGGCAGCGCACCAGCACGAAGCGGCAATGGCGCGCGGTCTTCTCGATCAGCAGATCGACCGAGAGCGGATGCTGCAGCCGCCGCAGCGACGCCAGCCGCAGCGACAACCCGCCGGCCTCGGCCGCGGCCGCGAGCGCCGAGAGGTCGCTATCGGCGAAGGAGAGAACCAGCACATCCCCCGGCGGCAAGGCGAGATCGACGGCGTCTGCGCCATCGTCGAGCCTGATCTCGCTGGAGGGGAGGAGGTGCATGGCGCATCACCCGGCCAGGGCCGCCTCGACCGCCGCGCGGTCGAACCCCTTCAGGCCGATCACGACCAGCCGGCCGTCGCGCGCCTCCGCCGCGCCCCAGGCCCTGTCGAAATGATGCGTCACGCGCCGGCCGACGCCCTGCACCACCAGCCGCATCGGCTTGCCGGTGACGCTGGCGAAGCCTTTCAGCCGCAGCACGCCCTCGGCCTCGGCGGCGCGGGCAAGGCGGCCCGCCAGCGCTTCGGGCGAGGCCACCGCCGCCAGCGGCAGCGCGACCGAGTCGAAATCGTCATGATCGTGATCCTCGCCCTCGCCGTGATGCGAGGGACGGGCGGCGAGGTCGCTTTCGGCGGCGGCGCCGAGCCCCAGGATCAGGGCCGGCTCGATGCGGCCATGGGCGCTGTCGACGATCTTGATCGCCTTGGGCAGATGCTGGGCGATCTCCTGCTTGACGCGGGCCTTGTCGGCTTCGTCCATCAGGTCGCTCTTGTTGAGCAGGATCAGGTCGGCGCAGAGGATCTGGTCCTCGAACACCTCTTCCAGCGGATTGTCGTGATCGACGGAGGCGTCCTGCGCGCGCTGCGCGTCGAGCGCCGCGGGGTCGTCGGCGAACTGGCCCGCCGCCACCGCCGGCCCGTCGACCACGGCGATGACGCCGTCGACCGTGACGCGCGCCCGGATCGCCGGCCAGTTGAAGGCCTGCACCAGCGGCTTGGGCAGAGCGAGGCCGGAGGTTTCGATCAGGATGTGATCGGGCGGGTTGGCCCGTCCCAGCAGCTTCTCCAGCGCCGGCACGAAATCATCCGCCACCGTGCAGCAGATGCAGCCATTGGGCAGCTCGACCACATCCTCGGCGGTGCAGCCGCTGATGCCGCAGCCGGTCAGGAACTCGCCGTCGAAGCCGAGGTCGCCGAATTCGTTGACCAGCACGGCCAGCCGCCTGCCGCCGGCATTTTCAAGCAGATGGCGCACCAGCGTCGTCTTTCCCGCGCCGAGGAAGCCGGTGATGATGGTACAGGGTGTCTTGGTGAGATCTGTCACGACGGTCTCGCAATCGGGAAGGGGGGCAGGCGGGCGATCACGCTCTTGCGAATCAGCTCCGGGCGCTCGCGCCAGGGCACGATTCCGTCGCTGGTCTCGCCATATTGCCGGGCGAAGGCGAGCAGGGTCTGCGCGCCGGTCTCAGCCTCGATATCGCCGTAGATATAGGTCCAGCGCCCGGCGCCGCTGAGCGCCACCGTGCAGGGGCGCTTGCAGACGGAAAGGCACTCCACCGTCTCGACGGCGATGCGGGTCTCGCCAGCGCCGGCCAGGGCCGCGGCGAGTTCGGCCGCAAGCCTGGCGCCGGGGCGCGGCGCATCGGGGTCGCCCCCCGCGGCGCGGCAGGTCGCGCAGACGAGAATGCGCACGGTGTCCACGCCCGTCTCCGGGCGCGGCGTCTCGATTATCTCGCTCATGATCGGATCAGGCGAGGCCAGGCAGCGCCGAGGCGAGGAAGACCACGCCAACGGCCGCGAGCGCGCCGGCGGCGGCGCGCAGCGCCAGCGGGGTCGTCGTTTGCGTCGCCAGCAGCCGGCGGGCCAGCAGGATCGTGCCCACGGTGATCGCGGCCTGGATGGCGACGAGCCCGACGAGATAGGCGCCGACCACGGCCCTGTCGGCCCCGATGATCGATTCGGCCAAGGCGTGGCCATGGGCGAAGCCGGCAGCCGCAAACAGCAGCCCGAGCGCGGCGAGCGGCAGCGTCGGCTTCAGCAGGCCGAGCGCGCCGATGGCGACCAGGCTGGCCGCGACCAGCATCTCGCCGCCCGGCAGGTCGACGCCCTGCATATGGGCGAATGAGCCCAGCGCCATGCCGACGATCCAGAGCACCGGCAGCGCCAGCGCGCCGCTGGCGAAGCGCGAGGCGACCAGGCCGACGGCGATCAGCGCGGCGAGATGGTCGAGGCCGAGAATCGGGTGGCCGAGGCCCGAGAGCAGGCCTTCCGTCAGCGTCGAGGGCGTCTTGCCGCCCATCGGATGGTGGGCCAGAGCCGGCGTCGCGGCCAGCGCCGCAAGGGCGAAGGCGAAAGGTTGGGCTAGGAATTGGGGAAGGCGGGCGCGCGTCATCACTGTCGTCTCCGTCACAAGCTGGCCGCACCCAGAAGGCACGGCGAACGCTCCCACAGACGGAGCCGCGCGACGAGTTCGCACGGACACAGCCGCCGTCGGAACACCCCGTCCGATGGGCCCATGAGAAGCAGTCTCGACGGCAGGTCTCCTGGCTCGCGGGTCCGGGTTCCTCGCCGCCTTCCCGGAGCGGAAGCCCCAGTGGCCGATGGCGACAAACTCACCGCTTACAGTTGCGGGGGCAGCCGTGGCGTTGAACCACGTTCCCTTTTCACCCCGTCGCCGGGGCACCGTCGAACCTGATCTTTAGCCATCTGCAAGCTTCTGCGCAATGGAGGCCGGGTTGGTGAGGGGCAGATGGCGAATGGCGAATGGCTGGTGGATCGGAGCCTGCGCCACTCGCCACTCGCCACTCGCCATTCATCACTCGCCCAAAACCTTTTGCCGCGCCTCTGCGCGGCCGATCCGCGCTGCGATCCCGCGCAGCAGCCAGGGCAGCAGGTAGATCGGGAACTGGGCCAGCGCGAAGAACAGGAAGGTGGTCGGCGGCACGCCCGCGCCCAGCGCCGCGACCAGCAGCCCCATATTGCGCTGACCGGTGGCGTAGCCGATCATGAAGCGCTCCGACGGGCGCAGGCCGCGCAGCAGCGCATAGCCGCTGGCGAGCCCGGTCAGCGCCACCAGAAAAGCGCAGCCCAGGAACAGCAGCACGCGCAGCGGCTGCGCCATCGCCGCCTGGGTGACGCCATCCATCGCCGCAACGGCGAAGACGAAATACATCAGCACGCCGAAGCCATCGAGATTGGGTTTCAGCGCCTTGATCCGCGCCGCGCCGAGCCAGAGGCGGATGAGGCTGGCCAGCGCTAGCCCGCCGCCGATGAAGATCGCAAGCCTCAGCATCAGGACAGTGCGGTCGAGCGGCACGGCCGCCCCGCCGATCAGCTCGACCAGGAGCGGCGCGACGACCGGGGTGCTGAGCGTGGCGATGATCACCCCGGCGATCAGCAGCGACGGCTCGAACCCGTAGATCACCGCCACGGCCGGCGCCGACATCACCGGCGGCGCGGCCGCCACCAGCGCCAGCCCCAGCAGCAGGCCGGGATCGAGCGCCTCCCGCCCGATCAGCAGCACCGCGCCGCCGATCAGCAGGACCGGCGCCAGAAACAGCCAGGCCACCGTGACCAGCAGTTTCAGCGGCCGCCTGACGAGCGCGCCGATGATGCCGAGATCGGCCCGCATGAACACGACGGTGGTGAAGCAGAAGATGGTGAACGGCAAAAGCGGCCGCGCCGCGGCCGAGAACTGCGGCAACGCCAGCCCGAGGAAAATCGAGAGCGCAAAACCCTGCGTGCCGTAGCGGCCGAGCCAGGCCAGCCCTGCGGCGAGAGATGCGGCGATGGAACGGATCATGGCGGCCGGGTTCGAGCTGGAGCGCCGCGACACTGGCCGATCTCGCAAGGCGCGTCACCATCGCTCGCCGCAGCCCCCTCCTGCGCCGGCATAATATTGCAGCGCTTTAGCCGCAGGCGCGCATGGCGGGGCGGTTCGGCTGCGCTTGGCGCAAAACTTGCGAAACTTCGCCGCAAAGCCCGCAAATCTGCGTCGCGCCGCTGACTTTGCCTCGCGACGGGCTATCTTGATCGGCGACACATGGAAGGGACGGCAGATGCAGGCTGATACAATCGTTCTCGGCGCGGGGATCGTCGGCATCTCCGTGGCGCTGCATCTGCAGAAGGCCGGGCGCTCCGTGCTGCTGGTCGACAAGCGCGCGCCGGGCGAGGAGACGAGCTACGGCAATGCCGGGCTGATCCAGCGCGAGGGCGTCTATCCCTATGGGTTCCCGCATGATTTCGGGGCGCTCATTCGCTATGCGATGAATAACACCATCGACGCGCATTATCACTGGAGCGCCATCCCCAAGCTCGCGCCCTTCCTGTTCAGCTACTGGATGCATTCGCGCGCCTCGCAGCACGAGGCCATCGCCCATAAATACGCCAAGCTGATCGAGCATTGCGTCACCGAGCACGATGCGCTGGCGGCCGAGGCGGGGGCGACCAACCTGCTGCGCCGCAATGGCTGGATGAAGGTGTTCCGCACCGCCCAGCAGCAGGATGAGCGTCTGGCGGAGGCCGCGCGCTGGAACCGCGAATTCGGCCTGAATTATCGCCCGCTCGATGTCGCCACCCTGCGCAAGGAGGAGCCGCATCTCGACCAGAGTCTGATCGGCGGGCTGCATTGGACCGACCCGGTCACGGTGGTCGATCCGCATGGGCTGTCGAAAGCCTATGTCGCGCGCTTCGAGGCGCTGGGCGGGCGCACGGCGCTGGGCGACGCCGGCACGCTGGAGCAGGACGGCGCCGGCGGCTGGAGCGTCAAGCTCGGCGACGGGACCGTCGCCAAGGCGCGCTACGTGGTCGTCGCGCTCGGCCCCTGGGCCGATGTGCTGACGCGCAAGCTCGGCTACCGCCTGCCGCTGGCGGTCAAGCGCGGCTACCACATGCATTACAAGCCGCTCGGCAACGCCGTGCTCAATCATCCGGTTCTCGACACAGAGCGCGGCTATTTCCTGGCGCCGATGCTGCAGGGCGTGCGCCTGACCACCGGCGCCGAGTTCGCCGACAGCGAGGCGCCGCAGACCCCGGTGCAGCTCGAGCGGGCCGAACCGATCGCCAAGACCCTGTTCCCGCTGGGAGAGCGGCTCGATCCGCAACCCTGGCTCGGCCGCCGCCCCTGCACGCCCGACATGATGCCGATCATCGGCGCCGCCCATAAGCACAAGAACCTGTGGTTCTCCTTCGGCCACGCCCATCATGGGCTGACGCTGGCGGCCGTCACCGGCCGGATGATCGCCGAGATGGTGGATTTCCTGCGCCGGACCCTCGGCAACGGCGTGCAGCTTCGGACCGAGCTGGCGCCGGGGACGGGCCAGCTGCTCGTCGATGCGAGCATGCTGGAGAACGCGCTGCTGAACCTCGCCATCAACGCCCGCGACGCCATGGACGAGCAGGGACGTCTGACGATCGAGGCCGGCAACGCCTTTCTCGACGACGCCTACGCCGCCGCCCACACCGATGTCAGCCCGGGCCAGTACGTGCAGATTTCGGTGACGGACACCGGAACCGGCATGACCAGGGAGGTGATGGAGCAGGCCTTCGAGCCGTTCTTCACCACCAAATCGCATGGCAAGGGCTCCGGGCTCGGCCTGTCGATGGTCTACGGCTTCCTGCGCCAGTCGGGCGGTCATGTGAAGGTCTATAGCGAGCCTGGCCAGGGCACGACGATCAAGCTGTATCTGCCGCGCTCGACCCAGGCCGAGGATCTCCTGGTCGAGAAGGAAAGCGGGCCGGTGACCGGCGGCTCCGAGACGATCCTGGTCGTCGAAGATGACGAGGCGGTGCGCGAGACCGTGCTGGCTCTGCTGGGCGAGCTCGGCTACCGTGTGCTGAAAGCGCCCGACGCGCAAAGCGCGCTCGCCGTGATCGAGAGCGGCGTGCCCATCGACCTGCTCTTCACCGACGTGGTCATGCCCGGCCAGCTGAAAAGCCCCGAGCTGGCGCGCAAGGCCAAGGAGCGCCTGCCCGATCTCAGCGTGCTCTTCACCTCCGGCTACACCGAGAACGCCATCGTCCATGGCGGCCGGCTGGACGAGGGCGTCAACCTGCTGTCCAAGCCCTATACGCGCGAGGCGCTGGCCCGCAAGATCCGGCAGGTGCTGGCGCAGGACGGCAAGGCCCCGGCCCAGCCGCCCGCGCCCGAGCCGACGCCGCGCCAGCCGGAGGCGCCGAAATCGTTGACCGTACTGGTCTGCGAGGACGATGCGATCATCCGGATGGACACGGCAGACATGATCCGCGATTTCGGCCACACCGTGCTGGAAGCCGAGAACGGGCTTTCGGCGCTGGGCATGGCGGGCGAGCAGCCGATCCATATCCTGCTGACCGATATCGGCCTGCCCGACATCTCGGGCGACGAGCTGGCGCGGCGCCTGCGCGCCGTCAGCCCCGAAATCGCGATCATCTTCGCCACCGGCCGCGACGAGGTGCCAGGCTTCGAAAACGCGCCGCGCACCGTGCTGCTGCGCAAGCCCTATCGCCAGCACTCGCTGGAAAAGGTGCTGGCGACGATCCTAGGGTGAGAGGCGGGCGCTCTGGAGGCTCCCGCCTGCGCTAAAGCATTCTTCGAGACGCCGCTGACAGCGGCTCCTCGCAGATCAGGAGTGAAAGCGCGCCAGCGCATAGGCCGACCGCGGCGCGCGCCCTTGCTCCAGCCCGCCAATACCGCCACAGCAAGGCCATGCTCCAGTTCCTCGCCATCAGCACGCCGTTCTTCGCCGTCATCGCGCTCGGCGCGCTGGTTTCGGGACGCGGGCTGTTCGGGCCCGAGGCGGTGAAGGTGCTCAACACTTTCGCCTTTGCCATCGCCATTCCGCCGGTGGTGATCCGGGTGATGGCGCGCCAGCCGCTGACCGAGCTGTGGAACACCACCTATTTCCTGGCGCTCGCCCTGATCGCGCTGGCGATGCTGCTGCTGGGCCTCGCCATCGGGCGCAGGCTGTTGGGCTTCGGCCATGGCGCGGCGGTTTCGCGGGCGCAGTGCCTGATCGGCGGCAATTTCGCCTTTCTCGGCATCCCGCTGATGCTCGCCTTTCTCGGCGACAAGGCCGCCGCGCCGATCGCCATCGGACTGATCTGCGACACGGCGCTGGTCGTGCCGCTCTCGATCGGGCTGATCGAGGCGGGGCGCGGCAGCGGCTCGCCCGCCGCCATCGCGTTGCGCCTGGTCAAGGGAACCGTACTGAACCCGTTCATGCTGTCGGTGGCGGCCGGGCTCGCCGTCTCGCTGAGCGGCTGGCCGATCCCCGAGCCGGTCGACCGGTTTCTGGTGTTTCTCGGCGGGGCGGCGGCGCCTGTCGGCGTCTTCGCGCTCGGGCTGGCGGCGCGGCAATGGGCGGGGCAGCAGGCTGCGGCCGATAGCCGGGTCAGGCTGGTCGAGATCGCGCCGCTCGTGCTCGGCAAGCTGATCCTGCATCCGCTGCTGGCCTGGCTCGTGCTCGCCCATATGCTGCGCATGGAGCCGTTCTGGGTCACGGCCGGCGTGCTCTATGCGGCGCTGCCGATCGCCTCGAACGTCTTCGTCATCGCCGAGCGCTTCCAGACCGGCAGCCGCCCGATCGCGGTCGCCGTCGTCGCCGCCACCGCTCTGGCCTCGCTGAGCTTTCCGCTGACGATGTGGCTGGTCGCAGGCTAGACTGCCCGCCATCCGCATCGCCCCCCTGCCCTGTCGCAAGCGAGATTACCGCCGATGAGCCAGCTCTTCAGCCCCTTCCAGCTCGGCGAATTGTCCCTGCCGAACCGCATCGTGATTTCGCCGATGTGCCAGTATTCGGCGCAGGACGGGAAGACCACGGACTGGCATCTGATCCATCTCGGCCATCTCGCGCTGTCGGGCGCCGGGCTGCTGATCGTCGAGGCCACGGCCGTGGAGCCGATCGGCCGGATCACGCCCTTCGACGTCGGGCTGTATTCCGACGAAACCGAAGCGGCGCTGGCCCGGACGCTGGCGGCGGTGCGCAGCCAATCCGACATGGCGATCGGCATCCAGATCGGCCATGCCGGCCGCAAGGCCTCGGCGGCGCAGCCCTGGAAGGGCGGCGGCCAGCTCGCGCTCGACGATGGCGGATGGCAGGCGGTTGCCCCCTCGCCCATCCCGTTCGACGGCCAGGCCCGCGCACCGCAGGCGCTGACGCAGGACGCCATCGCCGGCCTCGTCGCGCGCTTCGCCGATTGCGCCCGGCGCGCGGTCAGGCTCGGCTTCGACGCCATCGAGATCCATGCCGCGCATGGCTATCTGCTGCACCAGTTTCTCTCGCCGCTGTCGAACCGCCGCGACGATTTGTATGGCGGCTCGCCCGAGAACCGCATGCGCTTTCCGCTCGCGGTGCATGACGCCGTCCGCGCTGCGGTTCCCGCCCCTATCCCCGTCGGCATGCGGGTTTCGGGGACGGATTGGGTGGCCGGCGGCTGGGACATCGACCAGACCGTCGATTTCGCGAGCGAGCTGAAGCGGCGCGGCTGCGACTTCATCGACGTCTCCAGCGGCGGCATCTCGGCGGCGCAGCAGATCCCGCTGGGCCCGAGCTATCAGGTTCCGCTGGCGCGCGCCGTGCGCCAGGCGACCGGGCTGCCGACCATCGCCGTCGGGCTGATCACGGAAGCGCAGCAGGCCGAGGCCATCATCGGCACGGGCGACGCCGATCTCGTCGCGCTGGCGCGCGGCATCCTCTACGATCCGCGCTGGCCCTGGCATGCGGCGGCGGAACTCGGCGCGACGATCACGGCGCCGCGCCAATATCTGCGCTCGCAGCCCCGGCAGTTCCGCAACCTGCTGGTCTGAGGCAGGCCTGCGGCCGTCTGCCCCCGCTCGCGCTTCACAAATTGCAGGCGCGCGCTCCTGGGCCGTGCTATGCGCCCCCAACACCTCATGACGCTACGCCAAGCAGGGATGCCCATGTCCGCCTATGCCCAGCTCTCCAGTCATTTCGCTCGCATTTCCGCCCTGTCGAACGCCATCGGCATCCTGAGCTGGGACCATGCCGCGATGATGCCGGCCGGCGCCGCCGAGACCCGGGCCGAGAGCATGGCGCTGCTGCAGGTGCTGCGCCATGGCATGGCGACCGAGCCCCGCATCGGCGACTGGCTGGGCGATGCCGAGGCGGATGCGTCGCTGGGAGAGTGGGAGCGCGCCAATCTGCGCGAAATCAGGCGGCAATGGACGGTCGACACCGCCCTCCCCGCCGATCTCGTGGAGGCGTCGAGCAAGGCGATCTCGACCTGCGAAATGCGCTGGCGCCAAGCGCGGGCCGATTCCGATTTCGCCGGGCTTTTACCTTCGCTGAGCGAAGTCCTGAAACTGCAGCGCGAGATCGGCCGGGCCAAGGGCGGCAGGCTGGGGCTCTCGCCCTATGACGCGCTGCTGAACGATTACGAGCCGGGCGGGCGCTCGCAGCGCATCGACGCGCTGTTCGACGATCTCGCCGATTTCCTGCCGGGCTTCACCCAGGAGGCGCTGGAGGCGCAGGCGCGGCGGCCGCGCCCGGCCGATCCAGAGGGGCCGTTTCCCGTCGAGAGACAGAGGGCGCTCGGGCTGACGATGATGAAGGCGCTCGGCTATGATTTCGAGCGCGGGCGGCTCGATGTCTCGATGCATCCGTTCTGCGGCGGGGCCGACAACGACGTACGCATCACCACCCGCTACGACGAGGCGGATTTCGCCCGCGCGCTGATGGGCGTGCTGCACGAGACCGGGCACGCGCTCTACGAGCAGGGGCGGCCGCAGGCCTGGCTCAACCAGCCGGTCGGCCAGGCGCGCGGCATGAGCATCCATGAAAGCCAGTCGCTGCTGGTGGAGATGCAGGCCTGCCGCAGCCGCGAATTCCTCAGCTATGCCGCCCCGCTGATGCGCGAGGCTTTCGCGGCGGAGGGGCCGGGCTGGGAGGCGGATGCGATCTGGCGGCGCTACACCCGGGTCGAGCCCGGCTTCATTCGGGTCGACGCCGACGAGGTCACCTACCCCGCCCATGTCATCCTGCGCTACCGGCTGGAAAAGGCGCTGATCGCCGACGCCATGCCGCTTTCGGCGCTTCCTGAAGCCTGGAACGAGGGCATGCAGGCGCTGCTTGGAATCACGCCGCCGGACGACCGGCGCGGCTGCCTGCAGGATATCCACTGGCCGAGCGGCGGCTGGGGCTATTTCCCGACCTATACGCTGGGGGCGATGTCGGCGGCGCAGATCTTCGAGGCCGCCTGCCAAGCCGAGCCGGAGATCCTGCCCGGCATCGGCCGCGGCGATTTCGCGCCGCTGGTGTCCTGGCTGCGCAGCCATATCCACAGCCAAGGCAGCCTGCTGGAAACCGATGCGCTGATGACGGCGGCGACGGGGCGCCCGCTCGACGCCGGCGTGTTCAAGGCGCATCTGCGCCGGCGCTACGGGGCTTGAGCAATAGGCCGGCAGCCCGCTCAAGCCGGCCAGGGGCCGAAAAGGCGCTCATACTCCGCTTCCGCGACGCCATAAAGGCCGCCGGCCGTGCGCTCCAGCCCCGGCCGGTCGACCAGCATGATCTCGCCGCGGCTGGTCTGCACCAGGCCCTGCTGCTCGAGCCGCTGCAGGCCGATGGTCACGCCCGGCCGACGCACGCCCAGCAGCAGGGCGAGGAACTCATGCGTCAGCTTGAAGCGCTGCACGCGCAGCCGGTCATGCGTCATCAGCAGCCAGCGCGCCAGGCGCTGCTCGATGCTGCCGCGCGCATTGGCGACGACCGTCTGCCCCGCCTGGACCGACTGGGCGTGGGCGAACAGCAGCAGCCGACGCTCGAGCGTGCGGCTCTGCAGCAACAGGGCCGGCAGCTTGTCCGCTTCGATGGCGTGCCCGTTGCCGGCCACCTGCATGAAGGTGTCGTTCGGCGAGCGGTCCGAGCCGTGCAGTAGCGAGACCCCGGTGAAGCCGTCGCGGCCGACCATCCCGACCTCGGCCTGGATGCGCCCGCGCTGGGCCTGGGCGACAATCGAGGCGACGCCTTGCTCCAGGAAATACAGGTGGTCTATCGCCCGGTTTGCGGTCTCGAGCTTGAAGCGCATGCTCAGTTCGATCGGCACGAGATGCGGACGCAGGAGCGCCAGGTCATCAGCGGTCAGGCCCGCCAGGACACGGTTGCCGTACGGGGACTTTCCTGCAGCCGTCATGAGAAGGCCCTCACGCAGGGCCGAGGCCTTTGGAAGTCTTGCAAGTCGCCGCCCTCATGCTGGGAATCATCCATCTCTTCTTGCTGTCCAGCGATGCGGATACGAACGACAAACTCTGTTCGGTTCGAACAAAAACCATGTGAAAATACGTACGCATGCGACATTGGTTTCAGCCGACAGCATGTCGTTTCAGTGGCAATAGGTTTGTGACAGATCAGCTGAATTATGCGCTACGTTCTCTGCGCGCATCTGAACGTCGATTATTATTTCACTAAGTATGAGACAGAATTAATTATCTATATTTTGGAAGGGTGAGAATTTTAGGCTGCCTTTATTAATATTCGATCGCATATAATAGTCAGGCCGTAAGGTGACGATCCTGCAACGCGCCAGCAAAGGCATCCGCTATCGCGGCGTCGCCCTTGCCGGCAATACGGGCGTCGCCGATGATTTCGTAGCCTGGCGTCCGGCGTCCCAAACGCTGCGCATCGACTGCTCCGCGCGGGCGCCGGGCCGCGCTATAAAACCAGCTTCGCAGGCTCGGGGAGCAGGCCAGCGCGCGCAGCGGCCAGCGCCGGAAAACGCCCCAGCGCAGCATCCTCGGCGCCAGCCAGCCCGTCCCCGCACGGTATTCGGCGCCGGTCGCGATCACGACATGGTCGAAGCCCGTAAGCAGACCGGGCTGGCCGAACGCATCGACCCCGGTGCGGATCTCGACGCCCTGCTC
>JBKBRD010000039.1:0-4908 GCA_046292405.1 Allobosea sp.
TGCTCGGCGATCAGCACATCGAGCGCCTCGGCGCCGTCGGCCGCCATCAGGCAGTCATGGCCGTCCATGGTCAGGCCGCGCGCCACCAGCGAGCGCAGGGATTCCTCGTCATCGACGACCAGAATGCGTGACATCGTTCAAATTCCCGGCAAATTGGCCTGGTCGGCGGTCTCGATCACTCCGACATAGGGCAGCTGGCGATAGGCGTGGGCGACATCCATGCCGTAGCCGACGACGAAGTAATCCGGGCAGGCGAAGCCGACATATTCGGCGGTGATGTTGACCGCACGCTTGCCGGGCTTCTCCAGCAGCACGCAGCTCGACACCTTGGTCGCGCCGCGGGCCGCCAGCAGATCCTTGGCGAAGGCCAGGGTGCGGCCGGATTCGAGGATGTCGTCGACCAGCAGCACCTCGCGGCCCCGCACCTCGCTCTGCACGTCGCGCAGGATCTCGACCTGGCCGGAAGAGACCGTGGCGTTGCGATAGCTGGAGAGATGCACGAACTCGACCTGCGGCGCCATGCCGGCGCGGTGCATCGCCCGGATCAGATCGGCGACGAACATGAAGCTGCCCTTGAGGACAGCGACCACCAGAAGATCGTGCGGCGCATTTTCGGCGATGGTGCGCGCCATCTCCTCATTGCGCCGGGCGATCTCGGCTTCGTCATAGAGCACCCTGATGCGGGGCGTGTCTGCCATCGTCTCATCATCCTGTTTCGGTCGTCGCGCCGGGTGTTTTTCCGTGCCGCTCCTGCCGCCTCAGCGGCCAAACTCCGGTTTACAGCATTGCAGCGCCGGGGCCAGTCCGGTTCAGGGCCCGGCCCGGGACGGTTTCGCATCCGCCTGCCGGATCGCCGCGGCGGAGGCGAAGCGCACCTGGACGGAGCGGCCGTTTTCGGGCGGCGCCGCCAGCCGGGCGCGGAACCGCATCAGCTCCGCCGGCTCCAGCGTCTTGCGCGGCGGCTCCGTGGTCCAGGTGTAGAGGGTTTGCCCTGCCGCATCCTTGACCGCGACTTCGATCAGCGGGACCGGCGTATCGCGCCCGGTGATATTGGTGACGTCGCCCTCGACGACGAGGAAGCGACCCTGGGCATCCTCGACCAGGCCGCTGTCGATGGCGCCCAGGCTGAGCCCGCGGATATTGACCGGTTTTCCCAGCTTTTCGAACAGCCCGGCCAGTTGCGGCGCCAGCCTGACCGCCGTGTCCCGCTGCCAGAACAGCAGGCCGATCAGCGCGAAGCCAGCCAGGGCCAGCGCGGCGGGCAAAGCGACGGCGCGCTGGCGCAACTGGTCGCGCGTCATGCGTTTGCGCTTGCGCTGGCGCGGTGGCGCGCGCGGGGGGGCGATTGTCGGTTCAGGCTGCGGGTCAGGGATTGTTTCAGGCGCAGCGATGGCGATGTCGTGGTCTTCGGGCTGCTCTTCGGGGCCGCGCTGGAGTTCGGCGTCGAGCAGCGCCTGCGTCTCGGCCGCGCTGGGCGGCTCGGGGAAGACCGGCTCGACATGCCACAGCGTCTGGCACCCGGCGCAGCGCACCTTGCGCCCGGCCGGGCCGAGCTTGGCCGCGTCGAGTTCGTAGCGTCGGGAACAGGATGGACAGACGATCTGCATGGGCCGTCTCTGCCGTCTCCTCGTCGCATCGCTGCTACAGATCGCCGCCGTCGGCGGGGCGCGCAAGTCCGGCCGGTGCAGGCGCGCCGCAGCGTGGTCTTATTGGCGGCGTTTATGGTTAACGCTTCGTGAAGAACCTGCGCGCATCATCGGAGTTGCGCGGGGCTTTTTCTTCAAACCCTGCTTGGGGTGTAGAGTCGGGCGAGGGGATTCGTCTGGCTTCGATGGGAAAGGGACAGGGCTTGGTTCGGTTCGAGAATGTCGGTTTGCGATATGGTATGGGGCCGGAGGTGCTGAAGGATATCAACTTCAGCATCGAGCCGCGCTCCTTCCAGTATCTGACCGGCCCCTCCGGCGCCGGCAAGACCACGCTGATTCGGCTGGTGCTGATGGCGCTCAAGCCGACGCGCGGCCTGGTGAACCTGTTCGGCCAGGACGTCTCGCGGCTCGACGCCACGACGCTGACCGCGTTCCGGCGCCGCATGGGCGTCGTCTTCCAGGATTTCCGCCTGCTCGACCACCTCACTCTGTATGAGAACGTCGCCCTGCCATTGCGCGTGCTGGGCAAGGAGGAGACCAGCTACCGGGCCGAAGTGGTGGAGCTGTTGCGCTGGGTCGGGCTCGGCGAGCGCATGCACGCCGTCCCGCCCGTGCTCTCGGGCGGCGAAAAGCAGCGCGCCGCCATTGCGCGCGCGCTGATCAGCCGGCCGGAGCTCCTGCTGGCGGATGAGCCGACGGGCAATGTCGATCCCGGTCTCGGCCGCCGCTTGCTGCGCCTGTTCATGGAGCTGCAATCGCTCGGCACCGCCGTGGTGATCGCCACGCATGATCTCGCGCTGATGGAACTCTACGACGCGCCGCGGCTCGTGCTGGCGGATGGGCGGCTCCATGTCGACGCCTAACGCCCATGATGACGATCTGCTGATGCCGGAAGCGGACGCTTCCGGCGCAGCGGGGCGGTACGAGGCCTCCGAGGAGCCGGAGCTGCGCGAGCTGGAGCGGGAAGAGCCGGCGCTGCCGACCAATCTGCGCCGCGACCGCCCGCTCGTGCCGGTCGATACCGTGGCCGGCCGGGCGCTGATGGCGGTGATCGCGATCCTGACCTTTCTCGCCGCGCTCAGCGCCGGCGCCGCCGTGCTGGCGGCGCGGGCCTCCGAGCAATGGCGCGGGGCCGTGGCCAATGAAATGACGATTCAGGTCCGGCCCGATGCGCGCCGCGACATGGAGGCCGATCTCGCCCGGGCTTTGGCCTTGTCGGCGGGCGTAGCGAGCATCGAGACCGTGCGCATCGTGCCGAAGGCCGAATCCGACAAGCTGCTCGAGCCCTGGCTCGGCACGGGGCTGGATCTCGTCGAGCTGCCGGTGCCGCGGCTGATCGTGCTCAAGCTGAAATCCAGCGTCGGGCCCGATCTCGCGGCGTTCTCCGAGGTGCTGCGCCGGGAGATGCCCAACGCCATCCTAGACGATCACCGGCTCTGGGTGCGCCGGCTCTCGACCATGGCCAGCACCATCATCCTGTCGGGGGTGGCCGTTGTCGGGCTGGTGCTCTGCGCAGCGGCGCTGGCGGTCGCTTTCGCCACGCGCGGCGCGATGGCCGGCAGCCGCGACAGCGTCGAGGTGCTGCATCTCGTCGGCGCCGACGACGCCTTCATCGCGCGGGAGTTCCAGAGCCGGTTTATCCGGCTTGGGCTGAAAGGCGGCGCGGCCGGGGGCGGCGCGGCGATCCTGGTGATTGCGTTGCTCGGCTTCCTGGCCTCGCGCTGGAGCGCGGCGCCGGAGGCGGAGCAGTTGCAGGCGCTGTTCGGGGCCTTCGAAATCGGCTGGTCCGGCTATGCCGCCGTCATCCTGGTGGCGGTCGTGGTCGCGGCGATCGCAGGGCTGGTCTCGCGCTTTACCGTGCGGCACTATCTGCGCGTGCTGGCATGAGCGGCGCGCCCGATCCCGATGCGCGGCGCCGTCGTTATGCCCGATTGAGCGCCTATCGTCGCGAGCAATGGTGATGATCGGGATCAGAAACCAGCCTGTTGCAGGCGCGGCCTCAGGGCCGGAGCGCAGCCCCCGCGCGCCTGCGCGGTGGCTGGGTCGCATTTGCCTGCTGACGCTGGCGCTGGCGGCGCTCGGCTTGATCGGGGGCTATGTCGCGTTCTCCTCGAGCATCGCTCTGCGCGAACCTGCCGCCGTTCCGCGCACCGACGCCATCGTCGTGGTAACCGGCGGCTCGCAGCGCGTCGGCGATGCGCTCGGCTTGCTGGGGGCGGAGCGGGGCGCCAGGCTGCTGATCAGCGGCGTCAACGAACGGACCGGCCGCGAGGAGCTGGCGCGGCTCAACCCGGCCGCGCGCGATCTCCTGTCCTGCTGCATCGACCTCGATCACCGGGCGCGCAACACCATCGGCAACGCCATCGAGACGCGGCGCTGGGTGCGCCAGCACGGCTTCTCGTCATTGCTCGTGGTCACCTCCAATTATCACATGCCGCGCACGCTGGCCGAGTTCGGCCACGCCATGCCGGGAATGCGGCTGGTGCCGCATCCTGTGGTGACCGAGAGCGTCGATCTCGCCGACTGGCGCAGCCATTGGCAGGCCGCGCGGCTGCTGATCCCAGAATATGTGAAATATCTGGCGGCGCGGCTGCGCGCGCTGGTCGAGGACGATCCCGAGACATCGCGCCTGTCGGTCATCATCGGCGGGCGCAAGCCGGTCTCGCCCAAGCCGCTCGGCCTGATCGGGCCGGAGCAGGAGCGGCGCTCGCATCTCGGCCTGTCCGCGAAGGGCGCTTGACGGGGCGGGCGCGGCGCGCTCTTTGCGCGCCATGCTGATCCTGCGCTCGCTCCTGTTCAACATTCTGTTCTACGCCAACCTGATCCTTTGGCTGGTCTTCGCGGCGTTCCCGGCGCTGCTGCTGCCGAAGCATTATCTGCTGCGGATCGCGATCAACTGGGCGCGAATGTCGATGTGGATGCTGCGCGTCGTCGCCGGCACCCGCTACGAGATCAGCGGGATCGAGAACATCCCGCCCGGCGGCCTGATGATCGCGTCGAAGCACCAGTCCTTCTGGGAGACCTTCGCGCTGGTCACGATCTTCCAGAACCCGGTCTTCATCCTGAAACGGGAGCTGACCTGGATCCCCTTCTTCGGCTGGTGCCTGCTGAAGATGCGGATGATCCCGGTCGATCGCGGCGCCAAGGCCCGGGCTCTTGCGCATGTGACGCGCCGGGCCAAGGTCGAGCTCGGCCAGAACGGCCGCCAGTTGCTGATCTTTCCGGAGGGAACGCGCACGGCGCCGGGCGCGCCGCCGGCCTA
>JBKBRD010000039.1:4918-14551 GCA_046292405.1 Allobosea sp.
CCCCCCCGGGCCTTCTTTTGTTGCTTTTGCGGGGGTGCCCGCGCCGGGCGGCGCCCCCGCCGCCGGCCTACAAGTTCGGCGTGGCGCATATCTATGCCGAACTCAACGTCCCCTGCCTGCCCGTCGCGCTGAATTCCGGCCTGTATTGGCCGCGCCGCAAGTTTCTGCGCCGCCCGGGAACGATCAGGGTCGAGATCATGCCGCCGATCGCGCCTGGCCTGGGCAAGGGCGAGTTCCATGTGCTGCTGCAGGAGCGCATCGAGACCGCGAGCGACCGGCTGCTGGCGCAGGGCCGGGCCGAGCTGGCGGCGCTGGGGCTGGATCCGCTGCAGACCAACGGCGCCTAGCCGCGTCACTCCTGACAGATACTGACAGCAGCAGGCGAGGCCAAGGCCGGGCCTCGCTTGACGAACGCCTGCGATGTTCCCATTTTGTTTTCAGAACAAAGGAGGAACGGCATGGCCGCTCTCGCTTATCGCTTCTCGGAAGATCTTTTTGCCGATCTCGATCGCCAGCCCGAACCTCAGGCCTGCGAAATGCCGATGCGCAGCACGGCGGGGCTGGGGGAGCGCCGTTTCACCGCCTGGCGGGGCCGTTCGCGTCGGCGCTACGTCGCGTCCGTCTTCCCCGTTGCCGACGATCATGCGCTCGGCTTCACCGACGCGGTGCTGCTGGCGGTGAGCGAGGACCGGCGCATCATCGCCGCCCGCGACAGCGGCCCCTTCGGCGTCGAGGCGGCGCTGACGCGCTGGCGCCAGGCGGTGATCGCGGCCGGCGCGCGCGAGATCCATGTTCATCTGCTGGCCGAGGACGGCGTCAGCCGCCGCGCGGCGCTGCTAGACCTGATGCCCCAGGCGTGAGGCGCGTCAACCGGTCATGCGCGGCGCGGAGATGCCCGGCGCGAGTTTCTCGGCGAGATCGGCGAGAACCGGATCGAGCACCCCCATCCGCCGCAGATGGTCATGCGTCTGCAGCACATAGTCGGGATTTTCGCCCGAGACGCCGACGCCGTGGCGCACCAGCTCCAGGATTTGCTCCGGCGGCAGGCGCCCGGCATATTGCAGGTGCTTGCGGTCGGCGACATAGAGCAGCGCCGTGACGGCGCGGCCATCGGCCAGCTTCACCGGCAGGTGCCGTTCCAGATAGACCGCCGTCGCCTGCTCGCGCTCGCGCAGATAGGCGATGGTCGCCTGCGCCTGCGCCGCCGCGACCCGGAAGGCGACGCCGCGACAGACGCCGCCGCGATCCAGCCCCAGGACGAGTCCCGGCCGCTCGGGCGTGCCGCGATGGACGTGGGAGAAGATGCAGAGCGAGCGGTGATAGCCGTGCAGCCGCGCCGTGATGCTTTCCAGATAGGCGAAGCCGGGCCGCCAGATCAGCGAGCCATAGCCGAACACCCAGAGATCCTGATCCGGCCTCGCGCCGGTCCCGGCATCCGCCATCGTTTCATGCACCCTAATTCGGCCGCGGCCTGCTGGTTGAAGGAGCAGGTGGCGCCGGCCATCGGCGGCAGCTAACAATCTCCCTCGCATTTCGCAAGGAACCGCCTCCGCATGACTGCCTCCCTCCCGCGCCGGCGCAGCCGCTTCTGGCTCTACGCGCCGTTCATCCTGCTGGCCGCGGCGGCCGCAGCCTGGAGCGTGTTCTGGTTCACGGTGCAGGGGCGCGTGGTCGAAGCCGTCGACAAGGCGCTGGCGCGGGAAGCGCAGCTGGGGCGCAACTGGAGCTGCGGCGATCGCTCGGTCGCCGGGTTTCCGTTCCGCATCGAGCTGCGCTGCGCCAGCCTGGCCCTGACGTCCTCGCGCTGGGGCGAGGCGGTGCGCATCGAAACCGGCCCGGCTGTCGCGCTGGGACAGGTCTATACGCCCGGGCTCGTCATCCTGCAGGTGACAGGGCCGCTCAAGGCGCGGCTGCCGCAGGAGCGCCTGCTAGATATGGGCTGGGGCCGGTTCGAGGCCAGCCTGACGCATGACGGATCCGAGCCGCAGCGCCTGTCGCTCGTGCTGGCCGAGCCCAACGCGACGCTGACGGCTCCGGGGCAGGCGGCCGAGAGCTGGCGCGCCGCCGCCTTCGAGGCGCATCTGCGCCGCAGCCCGACGCGGCCGGCTGCGGAGCAGGCGGTGGATATCGCGATCTCGGCCAAGAATTCGGTTTTGCCGGCGCTGGACGCCATCCTCGGAACCACCGATCCCGGGGATGTCTCGATCGAGGCTGTCGTAACGCAGGCCGACGCGTTCCGGGGCGGGTTCAATCCGGACACCCTCGAATCCTGGCGCAGCGCGACCGGACAGATCGAGGTGACGAAGCTGAGTTCCGTCAAGGGTCCGGCGCGGGTCGAGGCGGCCGGCCGCCTGCTGCTCGACCAGACGCGGCGGCCCGCCGGCGAAATCCAGGCGTCGCTGGCCGGGATCAAGCAGATCGCGGGCCTGCCGGTCGGCGGTCTGATGAGCGGACTCGGCGGTTTGCTGGGCGGGCGTCTGAGCGCCCAGCTGCCTGGCGCCGCTCCGGGGCTGACGGCGCTGCCGCCGGTGGTGCTGCGCGAGGGGCGGGTTTATCTCGGCCCGATTCGCCTGCCGCTGCAGCCGCTCGCGCCGCTTTACTGACCCGATCGCCTCATCGACGTCAAAAAGGGGGCGTCGCCGCCCCCTTTTTTCAGAATTGTCGCTGAAGCCGGCTGGCGGTTCAGGCGGCCGGAAGCGCGGCGCGCGGGGCCTCGATCTGCACCAGCGCTTTCTTCACCGCGTCCTGCACCTTCTCGAAGGCGCGCACCTCGATCTGGCGGACGCGTTCGCGCGACACGCCGAACTCCTCGGAGAGCTCCTCGAGCGTGATCGGATCCTCCGCCAGCCGCCGCGCCTCGAAGATGCGACGTTCGCGCGGGTTGAGAACCTCGAGCGCCTTGCGCAGCGCGGAGTGGCGGTTGTCGCTCTCCTGCGCCTCGACCAGACGCCGCTCCTGGCTTTCGCTGTCATCGACCAGCCAATCCTGCCATTCGCCTTCGCCATCCTCGCGCAGCGGCGTGTTCAGCGACGAATCGCCGCCGAGACGGCGGTTCATGTCGATCACGTCCTGCTCGTTGACGCCGAGCTTGGTGGCGATGGTCTTGACCTGCTCGGGGCGCAGATCGCCCTCGCCAAGCGCCGAGATCTTGCTCTTGGCCTTGCGCAGATTGAAGAACAGCTTCTTCTGGTTGGCGGTGGTGCCCATCTTGACCAGCGACCAGGAGCGCAGGATGTACTCCTGGATCGAGGCCTTGATCCACCACATCGCATAGGTGGCGAGACGGAAGCCCTTATCGGGCTCGAAGCGCTTGACCGCCTGCATCAGGCCGACATTGCCCTCCGACACCACTTCGCCGATCGGCAGGCCGTAGCCGCGATAGCCCATGGCGATCTTGGCCACGAGGCGCAGATGCGAGGTGACGAGCCGGTGCGCCGCATCGCGGTCGCCATGCTCGCGCCAGCGTTTCGCAAGCATGAATTCTTCGTTCGGCTCCAGCATCGGGAACCGGCGGATCTCGTCGAGATAACGCGACAGGCCGCCTTCGGCGGACATCACGGGCAGCGAAGCAATCGCCATCATGGTCTCCTTCCTGGCCCCCGCTGTGCGGCAGGCCGACCGCGCGATCAACCTTCGCGCAGGCATCGGATCTCTTGAGCCAACGCCGCAACCCCGCCCGGGTTCGGCATTCGGTCAAAATGCGGCGCCCCTGAGCCATCCGCATCCGACCCTTAGGTTATCGCAAGAGAGCTTGGCGGAAAATGGGCAAAGCAGCCAGAAACCCTCACAGGGCCGCGAGCGCTGCTTGCAATCGCGCAAAGTCATCGGGCGGATCGGATTCGAACAGCAGCTCGTCCTTGGTGACGGGATGCTCGAAACCCAGCACGGCGGCATGCAGAGCCTGACGCCCCAGGGCGGTCAGCGCCTCCCTTGCCGGCTCGGGCAGGCGGCTCGCCTTGGTGGCGAAGCCCGAGCCGTAAAGCTGGTCGCCGAGCAGGGGGTGGCCGGCATGGCTCATATGGACGCGGATCTGATGGGTGCGCCCGGTCTCCAAGCGGCATTCGACCAGGCTCGCCAGCGCCTCCGCCTCCTCTTTGCCGCGCAGCAGCGGCGGATAGCGCTCGACCAGGCTGTAATGGGTGATCGCCTCGCGGCCCTGCTCCTCGCCAACCACCTGCATCTTCTCGCGATTGCGGTTGGAGCGCTCGATCCGCGCCTCGATCGTGCCGTTCTGGCGGCGTGGCGAGCCCCAGACGATGGCGAGATAGGCCCGCTGCAGCGGGCCGGTGCGGCCGTGATCGGCGAATTGCTTGGCCAGGCCCTGATGCGCCTTGTCGGTCTTGGCGACGACCAGCAGGCCGCTGGTGTCCTTGTCGAGGCGGTGGACGATTCCAGGCCGGCGCACTCCGCCGATGCCGGACAGGCTGTCGCCGCAATGGGCGATCAGCGCATTGACCAATGTTCCATCCTCATGGCCGCCGGCCGGATGCACGACGAGTCCCGCCGGCTTGTCGATCACGATGAGATGATCGTCCTCATAGACGACCCTGAGCGGGATATCCTGGCCGAGCGGCGCCGGCGGCTTCGCCTCCGGCATCACCAGCGCGATCTCGTCGCCGGCGACGACCTTGCGGCTGCCATCCATGGCGGGCGCGCCGTTGAGGCTGACGCCGCCCTCCTTGATGACCTGCTGCAGGCGCGCGCGCGAAATCTCGCCGGCCAGCATCGTCAGCGCCTTGTCGAGCCGCATGCCGGCCTCGAACTCGGTCACATGCAAGGTGACGCCGGCCTTGGGGGTCGCGAGGGTGGTCTGCGGATCTGAGTTCATGGCAGATGCTATACGGGCCATGGGCGCGGCCCGCACGCATTTTCGCAAATGCCGGCTCTAGCCGAAGATCTTGTACTTGGCCTTCTTGTCTTCGGCGGGCCGAACGTCCTCCGGGCCGGGATCGTCAGGCGCATGCGACACCGGAAAGACGACGGGCTGCGGTCCCGTCTCGCGCGCAGCTCCGGTCCTGGCGTCGCCGGCCGGGGCGGGCTTCGTCTGAACGGCGACCACATCGGCGGATTTCGTCTCGGCCGGTTTGGGCTCGGCGGGCCTGGCCTCCAAGGGCTTGACCTCCACTGGCCTGTCTTCCGCAACCGGTTTGGCAGTTTCGATCACGACAGGCAGAGGCTTTGTCGGGACGATCGCGGACTCGGCCGGTTGCTCGATCGTCGCGGGCTGCGACGGCCCGGCAGGAACGGCGGCGGCGGCCTTCGTCGCGTCCTGCGCCGGTTCAGCCCGGCCCTCGATCATGGGGGCGTTGTCGTCGAGATCGGCCAGGACATCGTCCAGCCCCTGCGCCTGGCTGCCCAGCGTCGCGGGCGGCACGGTCCAGACGAAAGCGTCGAGCCGGCCGCTGATCGGCGAAACCGGGAGCCAGTGGTCGGAGACCAAGCCATCGGCGACCCAGGCCGCATCGCGCGGGGCGCGGGTGGCGCGGGACAGCCATTCGCGGACGCGGCCGGCCGAGCCATGCTCGGCGTCCTCCAGCTCCGCCATCAACAGGCAGGCGCGCATCGAGGCGCCGCCGGCCAGCAAAGGCTTCAGCGCGCTGCGGGCCTTGGCGAATTCGCGGGCATGGATGGCGGCGCCGGCATAGGCCAGCACGCCTTCGGGGTCGGCCGGGCGCAGTTTCGTCAATGTTTGCGCGCGCGACAGGCGGTCCAGCGCGCTGTCGCCGGGACGGGCGTCGAGATAGGCGGCGGCTACGTCGGGATGGGACACCTCTTTCCAGGCCGCTTCCAGGATCTTGGCGGCCTTGCGGACATCGCCCCGCTCCGAGAGCATGCGCCCGGCGATGACGGCGGCCGGCGTCAGGCCAGGCGCGAGCTTGACCGCCTCGAGCGCGGCGGCCAGCGCCTTTTCCGGCTCGGAATTGCGGGCCTGCAGCGCTTCCGCGGCCAGCAGGACGGCGCGCTGGCGCTTCGCCTCGGTCTTCTCGGCCAGGCGCAGCGCCGCCCGGCGCTCGACGGCGGTGCGCGCCGCCTGCCAATCGCCGGCGCTGGTGTGGAAGTCGAGCAGGGCGTCATTGGCCCAGGCCAGCGAGGGCGAGCGGCGCACCGCGTCATCGGCGAAGGCGCGGGCGGCGGCCATGTCGCCGCGGCGCTTGGCTTCGACGAACAGGCCGCGCAGCCCGAGCACGCGCGTCTCAGGCTTGTCGAGCATCGCCTTGAAGGCGGCCTCGGCCCGGCCGCGATCGCCTGAAAGCTGGGCCGATTGCGCCTCGAGCAGCAGGGTCAGAGGTTCGTTGCCGGCAAAGCGGCGGGCATCGGCGGCGTGGCGGCCGGCCGCGACGGGATCGCCCGCGCCGATCGCCACCATGCCGCGCGAGACCGCCTCGAAGCCGCGCGCCCGGCGGCGGGCCCGCGAGGCGAAGCTGAAGGCGCCGGGCAAGCCCAGGATGAAGCGCAGCACGGCCCAGACCAGCATGGCGAGCATGGCCAGCACGACCACGCCGATGGCGGCGATGGCGACGCTGGTTTCGATGCGATAGCCCTGCCAGAGCACCGAGACTTCGCCCGGACGGTCTGCAAGCCAGACGGCGCCGACCGCCAGACAGGCGAAGACGAAAAGATAGAGCAGAACGCGAACCATCAGACCCTATCCTCCGTCAGCCTGCTGCGCCGAGCGCGGCGACCGCATCCTGCGCAATCGTGGCGATCGCGGCATCCGCCGCCGCACGTTTCTTCAGCCGGTCGCCGAGGGCGGCGCTGGCGCGCCGCGCCGGCTCCGGCATCTGATCCCAAAGCGACGCCGCGGCGGCGATGTTCCCATTCGCCAGCGCCGTCTCGAACCGGATCAGCAAGGTCCCGGGATCGTTCGCTCCGGTTTCACCGACCGGTCGGATCGTGACGATGCGGCTGGCGAGCCCGAGCAGCCGATCCTGCAGGCTCGACGCCGCAGGGGTCAGTTCCCGCGACAGCGTCGCGCGCTGGGTCCCGAACTCGGCCAAGAGCGCATCGCGCGTCGGGGCGCCGGCTTGCGCCACGGCGTTCAACGCCGCGATCGGCTCGGGCGCGCCGCCGCCCTTGGCGAGCGCCGCCACATCGGCTGCGAAGGGCCTGCCTGCCTGGATGGCCCCGCGGATGCGCTCGGCCAACACGATCCGCGTCGCCGCCATCGCCTGCGGCGAGGGGGCGGAGGCCGTGCGGGCGAGGGTTTCGACAGAGCCGATCCGCGCCGCCGTCTGATCCAGGCGCTGGGTCACGGCCGCAGCCGCCGCTTCGGCGCGCCTGACCTGTTCGCTCAAGCGTTCGAGCGCCTCCGCGTTTGGAGCCTGGGCGCGCTGGGCGTTGGCGAGTTCGACGACGCGCTGCGCTGCAGCCTGCGCCTCGCCGCCGGCCTTGGCCGCGGCTTCCCCGGCCGCGCTGGCCTTGCGGTCGACCGTGGTGGCGCTGGCCTGGAGCGCCTCGATCCGGCTTTGCAGCCCTGCGAGTTGCTCGGCGGATGAGTCGGCGCCGAGCCGGCCGGCGGCCAGCAGCATCACGCCAGCCCCGATCACGCCGCCAACGAGACCGGCTGCCGCAAGCGCAGCCCAGGGCAGGCCGGCTTTGCGCGCGCTGGGCGGCGGGCTCGCGCCCGCGGCCGGCCTATCGGGCTCTGCAGACGGTTGAGCCGGCGTTTCCGGCGGGTCGAATTCGGCCGGAAGCGCCTCTGTCGGCAGCACGGCCTCGGGCGAGGGGGCGGCGGCGCCAGCCGCTTCGGCCGCGACAGGCGCGGCAGGCTGCGCCGTTTGCTCGGTCAGGGCCACAGAGGGCTCGACCTCGGTCGCGGCCTGGCTGGGGGTCGCGACCACTTCGCCGGCGATCATGGGCGGCGTGCGGCCGGAGCGGGTTCTTGAAGCGCGCTGGTCCTTCATCGCGCCCTTGTCCTCCGCCGCGCCGGGCGAAGCAACCGCTTCCTTCGCCGCAGCCTGGCCGGCGCCGTGACGGTCCGAGACCTGGTCGAGCGCGGCGAACAGCCCGGCTTCCTCGGGATATTCCGAAACCAGAACGATTTCCGCGCCAAAAGCGATCAGCGGCCCGGCGACCTCCGCCGACAGCGCGACATGGGTCAGCGCGGCGGCCTGCTGCTCGAGCCCTGCCTTGCGGCTGAGGTCGATGAACGTCTGCGCGCCGCGGGCGGAGTAGTGCAGGGCGGCGTCGGCCGCCCCATCGCGCAGCGCCTTCGCCGCCGCGTCGGGCAGGGCGCTCACCGCTTCGGCGGCGTAGCTCGTCCAGATGGTGACGTCGAAGCCCGCCTCGCGCAGCCGGTCCGGAACATCCTCATGCCGGTCGCGGCCGAGGATCAGCAGCAGGCGGGCCGGCGGTTTCAGGTTCGAGCCGATCAGCGCGACCAGATCGTTGCGGTCGCCGTCGGCGCTGCGGGCGTCGCCGAAACCGGCGTCCCGCGCCCGCCGCGCCGAGCGCGCGCCGACGCTGAACAGCGGCAGCTCGCGCCAGGCCTGCGGCGCCGAAGCCAGAGCCGCCACGCCATTGCCGCTGGTCAGAACCAGCGCGTCGAACGCGCCTTCCGGAGCGGGTTCCGGCAGCGGCACGATGGTGAAGAGCGGCGCAACCAGCGCGTCATGGCCGCGCGCCGCAATGGCGCGCGCCGTGCGCTCTGCATCGGCCTGAGGACGAAAGACGAAAATGCGCATGGCTGTTACCTCGTGCCCGCGACGCTAGCTGTAGATGCCGTGGGGCGCGCGCGCCCTCAGGCTGCGGCCCAATTGCGCGCCCAATGCGGCCGCCTCCTCCACCGGCCCGCTGCAGGCGTCTTCGGCGGCTTCCGCGCCATCGGGCGAGAGCAGCAGGCCGCGCAGGTGAAAGCGATCGCCGGAGACCGTGGCGTGGCCGGCGATCGGCGTGCGACAGGAGCCGTCGAGCTCGGTCAGGAAAGCCCGCTCGGCCGCAAGGGCGATGCCGGTGTCGCGGCACAGGATCGGCGCGACGGCCGCTGCGGCGGTCGCGTCCTCGGCTCGGATGACGATGGCGATGGCGCCCTGGCCGACTGCGGGCAGGCTGTCCTCGATCGAGAGCACGCCGCTGATCCGGTCCTGCAGGCCGAGGCGTTTGAGCCCCGCATAGGCCAGCAGCGTGGCGTCGATCTCGCCGCGCGCCACCTTGTCCAGCCGCGTCCCGACGCTGCCGCGCAGCAGCACGATGTCGAGGTCCGGCCGGGCGCGCCGCAGCATCGCCTGGCGCCGCAGCGAGGCGGAGCCGACGACCGCGCCCGCGCGCAGCGCCGCGACGGAGGTGGCGTCGCGGGCGATCAGCGCGTCGCGGACATCCTCGCGCGGCATGTAGCCGGCGATGATCAGGCCGGCCGGCAGGGCGGTGGGCAGGTCCTTGGCCGAATGAATGGCGAAGTCGATGCGCCCGGCGAGCTGGGCCGCGTCGATCTCCTTGGTGAACAAACCCTTGCCGCCGGCCTCGGACAAGGCCCTGTCCTGGATCGAGTCGCCGGTGGTGCGAATGACGGAGAGCGGCAATTCGTCCTCGCGCCAGCCCTGGGCGCGGCTGCGGCGGCCGGCGAATTCATGGGCCTGCGCGAGCGCAAGCGGGCTGCCGCGCGTGCCGATCACGAAGCGGGCATGGGCCGGGCGC
>JBKBRD010000040.1:0-14517 GCA_046292405.1 Allobosea sp.
CTCCTTGTACTTCTTGACGAAGCTCTGCATCTCCGCGGAATTCTTGTGCTTGGGATGCAGGAAGTAGTGGTCGCCGCGCCCGCCGACGATCACGCCCTCGGGCATCACCGCGCCCAGTCGCTCCATCGAGCTCTCGGCGAGCGGCAGCACGAAAGTCGACTGCTTGAGCAGGCCGCGCGCCGCCGCCTGCTGGACGAAGGTGTCGAGATCGCCGCCCCAGGAGGTCGAGAGCACGACATCTGGGCGCAGCGCGGACAGCCTGGTGATCTCGGTCGAGAAATCGGGCGCGCCGAATTTCGGGAAGAGTTCGGCGACGATCTTCACATCGGGCTTCAGGGCTTTCAGCCCGGCCTGGAACAGCGCCCAGGATTCACGGCCCCAGGCATAGTCCTGGTTGACGACTGCGATGGTCTTGAAGTCCGGCTTGACCTTCATCAGGTAGAGCAGCGTCGCCATCATCTCGGCGCCGGCATGACCCTGGGTGCGGACCGAGTACTTCCACTTGCCGTCCTCGAAGATGGTCTGGGTGCCGCAATCCCACATGATGTTGACGACCTTGAGGTCCTCGGCGACCGGGGCGAGCGCGTTGCAGGAGCCCGAGGAAATCGCGCCGAACATCACCTGCGCCCCCTGGTCCTGCACCACGCGGCGATATTCGGAGATGAGCTGGTTGGCGCCGGCGCCCTCGTCGACATAGACCGGCTTCACCGGCACGCCGAGAATGCCGCCCTTGGCGTTGACCTCCTCGAAGAACAGGTCGGCGGCGTTCTTGCCGGGCACGCCGAAGACGGAAGCCGGGCCGGAGAGGAAGGTCGCGATGCCGACGACCAGCTCCTTGGGCTTGTCCTGCGCTCCCGCCGGCAGCGCCATCAGCGCCGTAGCCGCGAGTGCGGCCGCAATCGTCTTCCTGATCATGATGCTCTCCCTGAAATCCTCACGGAGCACGCTCTTGGCGGCGCGCAACCTATGCGGAAGGGGTGCATGGGCAGGCTGGAGCCGCAAGAAGGATAAAGCGATGCGGGCCATAGCGAGAATTTATAGACCGGCGCGCGAGCCGGTTTCCCCTATGGGCCTTATCGAAATTCCCTATTTGACTTGGAGGGGTCGGCGCGGGCGGTGTGACGCTGGACCGGTTCAGCAAGGCGTGGCGCGCGACGATGGCGGATGCTCTCGAAGGAATTCTGGTGGTGGCGCTGGAGCAGGCCGTGGCCGTGCCGCTCGCGACCTGCCGCCTGGCCGATGCCGGCGCGCGCGTGATCAAGCTTGAGCGGGCGGAAGGCGATTTCTCGCGCGGCTACGATGATTACGCCAAGGGCCTCTCCTCCTATTTCGTCTGGATCAACCGCGGCAAGGAATCCTGCCGGGTCGACCTGAAGCAGCCCGGCGACCTCGCCATGGTCGAGGCGATGCTGGCGAAGGCGGATGTGTTCATCCAGAACCTGGCGCCGGGAGCGACCGACCGCCTGGGCATCGGCAGCGCGGCGCTGCGCCAGCGCCATCCGCGGCTGATCACCTGCGACGTCTCGGGCTATGCGCCCGACAGTCCGGATTATCGCCGCAAGGCCTATGATCTGCTGGTGCAGGCCGAGACCGGGCTCTCCGCGATCACCGGCAATGAAAGCTCGGGGCCGACGCGCATCGGCATCTCGATCGTCGACATCTCCACCGGGCAGGCCGCCTATGCCGCGATCCTCGAGGCGCTGCTGCGGCGGGCGCGCACCGGTCAGGGCTCGCATATCGCGCTCTCGCTGTTCGACACCATCGCCGATCTGATGAACGTGCCCTATCTGACGCGGCGCTATGGCGGCATCGAACCGCCAAGACTGGGCCTCGCCCATCCCTCCATCGCGCCCTATGGCGTGTTCTCGCTGGCGGACGGGGCGCTGCTGCTGTCCGTCCAGAGCGAGCGGGAATGGGTCATCCTGGCGCGCGACGTGCTCGACAGCCCGGCGCTGGCGCAGGAGCCGCGCTTCGCCAGCAATGTGCTGAGGGTGCGCGAGCGCAAGGCGCTGGACGAGGCCATCCAGTCCCTGCTGATCAGCCGCTCCTTCGCCGAGGTCACGGCGGCGCTGAACAAGCAGGGCATCGCCTATGGCACCGTCTCCAGCGTCGGCGACCTGATCAGCCATCCTTCGGCGACCGCCCTCCCGGTCGAGACGCCGAACGGGCCGGTCGAGGTTCTGGCGCCGCCGGCCATCGTCGACGGCCAGCGCACGCGCATGCGCCCGGTGCCGGCGCTGGGCGCCCATGACGCGATGCTGCGACGGGAATTCGGGGGTGGCGGTCGGGACCATGCGAGGTGAGGCTCCCCTGCACCCTTCCGAGCCTGCATCCTGAGGAGCGGGCATCAGCCCGCGTCTGGGAGGATGAGGGCTGTGGGAGCCGTCATTGCGAGGAGCGTCAGCGACGAAGCAACCCAGTGGGACTAAGGTGAGCGTTTGCCCCTGGGTTGCTTCGCTGCGCTCGCAATGACGGCGAGCCGCAGAAGACTCGTTCCTTCGGCCTCCCCACAATAGGTCAAATCCAAGTCTCACAGAGAAGCGAAATCATGCATCATCACGCCGACCATGCCGA
Source organism: Allobosea sp. (assembly GCA_046292405.1). Lineage (GTDB taxonomy): Bacteria > Pseudomonadota > Alphaproteobacteria > Rhizobiales > Beijerinckiaceae > Allobosea. Next base: position 2,575 of record JBKBRD010000040.1, read on the forward strand.
TATCCGCGACGCCGTCGCCAAGCTCTGCGCCGGATTTCCCGGCGAATACTGGCGCAAGCTCGACCGCGCGATGGCCTATCCGGCCGAGTTCGTGGCGGCGCTCACCGAAAGCGGCTTCCTCGCCGCGCTGATCCCGGAGGAGTTTGGCGGGGCGGGCCTGCCGCTCTCGGCCGCCGCCGTGATCATGGAGGAAATTCAGCGCCAGGGCTGCAATGGCGCCGCCTGCCATGCCCAGATGTACATCATGGGCACGCTGCTGCGGCACGGCTCGGATGCGCAGAAGCGGCAATACTTGCCCAAGATCGCCTCGGGCGAGCTGCGGCTTCAGGCCTTCGGCGTCACTGAACCGACCAGCGGCACCGACACGACCTCGCTGCGCACCACGGCCAGGCGCGAGGGCGACCATTACGTCGTCAATGGCCAGAAGATCTGGACCAGCCGCGCCGCGCAATCGGACCTGATGCTGCTGCTCGCCCGCACCACGCCGCGCGAGGAGGTCGCGAAGCGCACCGAGGGCCTGTCCGTGTTCATCCTCGACATGCGCGAGGCGCTGAAGGCGGGGCTGACGATCCGGCCGATCCGCACCATGATGAACCACGCCACCACCGAAGTGTTCTTCGACAATGTGAAGGTGCCGGCCGAGAACCTCGTCGGCGAGGAGGGCAAGGGTTTCCGCTACATCCTCTCGGGGATGAACGCCGAGCGCATCCTGATCGCGGCCGAATGCGTCGGCGACGCCAAGTGGTTCACCGAGAAATCCTCGGCCTACGCCAAGGAAAGGCAGGTCTTCGGCCGGCCGATCGGCCAGAACCAGGGCATCCAGTTCCCGATCGCCAAGGCCTATGCCAATATGCGCGCGGCCGAGCTGATGGTGCATGAGGCGATCAGGCTCTACGAGGCGGGCGAGCCCTGCGGCGCGGAGGCCAACATGGCCAAGATGCTGGCGGCGGACGCGTCTTTCGAGGCCGCCAACGCCTGTATTCAGACGCATGGCGGCTTCGGCTTCGCCGAATAATACTATGTCTAGCGCATGTTCCGCGAGACGCGGCTCTACCAGGTCGCGCCGATCTCGACCAATCTGATCCTGTCGCATCTGGCCGAGCATGTGCTCGGCATGCCGCGCTCCTATTGAGGCTTTCAGTCATGGATATCGACAGGCTCCGCTGCTGGATCGGCCGCACGGAAGAAGCTTCCGATCTGATCACGCCGCGGCTGATGCAGAGCTTCCACGCGACCTTCGCGCCGCATCTCGCCCCCTGCCCCGAAGATGACGCGCCGCTGGCGCTGCACTGGTGCCTCGCCCCGCCGATCTCGCCGATGGCGGCGCTGGGGCAAGACGGGCACGCCGCCAAGGGCGAGTTCCTGCCGCCGGTGCCGCTGCCGCGGCGCATGTGGGCGGGCGGGACGATCGAGACGATCGCCCCCTTGCGCGTCGGCGACGCGGCGACGCGGCGCTCGACCATTGCCGACGTGACCTACAAGGAGGGACGCACCGGCCCGCTCTGCTTCGTCGCCGTCGACCATGAGATCCTCAGCCCGCGCGGGCTTTCGCTGCGCGAGCGCCACAACATCGTCTATCGCGAGGCGGCCAGGCCCGGCGCCGCGCCGCCGCCGGCATCGGCGCCCGTTGAGCCGGAGCCGGCCGATCTCGCCTGGCAGGTCGAGACGAGCCCGGTCTTCCTGGTCCGCTATTCCGCCATCACCTTCAACGGCCACCGCATCCACTACGACCTGCCCTATGTCACGGCCGAGGAGGGCTATGCCGGGCTGGTGGTGCATGGGCCGATCCAGGCGACGCTGATGCTCAACATCATCGCGACTTTGAATGGCGGCGCGCCGATCAAGCTCGACTATCGCGGCGTCAACCCGCTGATCGCCGGCGCGCCCTTCACCGTGAAAGCGAAGCGGCTGGAGGACGGCGCGATCCGCGCCTGGACGGAAGGCGCCGATGGGCGCGTCCGCATGGAAGGCGTCAGCCGGACGGAATGAGTTCGGCTGCCGCCCACCCGTTCATTTCGCTCCAAGTCATTGCGAGCGCAAGCGAAGCAACTCATGAGGGCGTAGAGTTCTCCGATCTGGGTTGCTTCGCTGCGCTCGCAATGACGTAGAGGCTACCCGGCGGGCCGAAGACGCTGGAGGCGTTGCGGCGGAACGCCCTGACCACCCGCCCCGGCTACCACATCACATCGTTGAGCAGACGCCGGCGAAGCGCGATGGATTCTCCCGATCCCTGATCGATGGTTACGAAAACGTCGTGAGCATTCCGATATACAAGCATCGACAGATTGCCGCCTGGTATTAAACGCCCACCAACCAGTTCGGCGGTGCTTCGCCACGCCAGTATCTGCGCGGTCGCGACTGGGCTGAGCGACAACGGGTTGGACAGCAGGCCTTGCGTGAACACGGGGTGCTCAAATGAAGCGCGCAGTCGATCTTCGGGTCACCTCAACTGAAGACCTCGTCATCCTCTATCGAGACTCATGTATCGCCTTCTCGATGGATATTGATGCGGAGCGGATAGCCCCGCTTCGACGCCGCTTCGACGCGATCATGGCCATCGAGGCGGAACTGAAAAGCCGCCCGGGAGACCAGCGAAGGGCGCTCTTGGTTCTGCTCGGGCAGGGAAATCTTCAGGCTCGCCTTATGGCTGCAACGGCTCTGCTCGCTATCGATCGCGAGGCGGCCATCCGCGATCTGCAGGAGATCGCGGGCGCCAACTGGTACCCCCAGGCCGCCGACGACAAGCTCACGCTGCGAAATCTGGCCGAGGGGCGCTATATTCCTTCGTAAAGTTGAGCCAAGGCTCGCGGCAATTCCGCAACCGTCTTTGCGAGCGTAAGCGACGCAACCCAGGGGGGACGTGGAGCCCTTCGATCTGGGTTGCTTCGCTTGCGCTCGCAATGACGGCAAGACAGCGACGCCAGCGCCGGCGCCGCTCGCCCGCCCCCTCACCCCTCGACCAGACGCCTTGCGATGACTTGCGCCTGGATTTCGGCGGCGCCCTCGAAGATGTTGAGGATGCGGGCGTCGCAAAGGACGCGGCTGATCGGATATTCCAGCGCGAACCCGTTGCCGCCATGGATCTGCAGGGCGTTGTCGGCCGCCGCCCAGGCGACGCGGGCGCCCAGCAGCTTGGCCATGCCGGCCTCGAGGTCGCAGCGGCGCTCGGCATCCTTCTCGCGCGCGGCGAAATAGGTGAGCTGGCGGGCGATCATGATCTCGGCGGCCATCATCGCCAGCTTGTCGGCGACGCGCGGAAAAGCGATCAGCGGCTTGCCGAACTGGATGCGCTCCTGCGCATAGCGCAGGCCGAGGTCGAAGGCCGATTGCGCGACGCCGACGGCGCGCGCCGCGGTCTGGATGCGGGCCGCCTCGAACGTCTGCATCAGCTGCTTGAAGCCCTGGCCCTCGACGCCGCCGAGCAGGTTCTCGCCCTTGACCGAAAAACCATCGAAGGCGAGCTCATATTCCTTCATGCCGCGATAGCCGAGCACCTCGATCTCGCCGCCGCTCAAGCCGGAGACGGGGAACGGGTCCTCGTCCGTGCCGCGCGGCTTCTCGGCGATCAGCATCGACAGGCCGCGATAGCCGGCGGCGTCGGTGTCGGTGCGCACCAGCAGCGTCATGATGTCGGCGCGGACGGGGTGGGTGATCCAGGTCTTGTTGCCAAAGACCTTCCAATCCTCGCCCTCCTTGACCGCGCGGGTGCGCAGCGAGGCGAGGTCGGAGCCGGTGTTGGGCTCGGTGAAGACGGCGGTGGGCAGCACCTCGCCAGAAGCGAGCTTGGGCAGCCATTTCGCCTTCTGCTCCGGCGTGCCGCCGCAGAGGATGAGTTCGGCCGCGATTTCGGAGCGGGTGCCGAGCGAGCCGACGCCGATATAGCCGCGCGACAGCTCTTCCGAGACGACGCACATCGAGACCTTGGTCAGGCCCATGCCGCCGAACTCCTCGGGGATGGTCAGGCCGAAGACGCCGAGTTCGGCCATCTTCTCGACGACAGCCATGGGGATGTAGCTGTTTTCGAGATGCCATTCATGGGCGTGGGGCGTCACCTCCGCCTCGCAGAAGCGGCGCATCTCGCTGCGGATTGCTTCGAGCGTCTCGTCGAGGCCGGGGTCGCCGACGCTGGCGAGGCCCTGGTTCTGGCTGAACAGCGCCACCAGCCGGGCGCGGTTCTCCGGCGTGTTGCCCTCAGTGATCAGGGTCTGGGCCGCCTCGCCGTGGGCCGCGGCGATGGCCTTCGGCGACAGGCCGAGCGCCGGCAAGCGGACGATCTCGTTTTGCGACATCGGAATGCCGCCGAAAATCTGCGCCGCATATTCGCCGGCGCCGATCCGGATGGCGTAATCCTCGACCGCGCCATAGCGATCCTCGGCCTGCAGGCGCTCGCCATAGGCCTTCAGCTCGCGCAGGGCCATGACATAGGTCGAGAGCCAGGCCAGGCCATGGGCGGCGTGCTGCTCGGCCTCGAGTTTCGCCGAGGAAATCTTGCCGTCGACCAGAACCTTCTGGCGCACGCTCGCGACGGCCTGCTCCAGCAAGGCCTCGAAGCCGGGCAGGCTCGCGCCAATGAGGCTGACGGCGGTGGCCGGGGCGTCGGTTTTCAAGGCGGCGTTGGCGCTCATGATCTCTCTCCCTGTCGCATTGCAACATAGGGCGAGAGGGGGCGATCGGGAAATCCCCCTTTCGCAGCGCGACAGCCGGTCGCGGCCGCTATTTGCGGCTGGCCAGCACGACGCCGACGATGGTGACGGCCATGCCCAGCAGCTGCAGCGGCGTCATCCTCTCGCCGAACAGGAACCAGGCCTCGACGGCCACCAGCGCCGGCACGAGATAGAGGAAGGTCGAGACGCGGGAGACCGCGCCGCGCCGGATCATCAGCAGATAGAGACCGATGCCGCCAAGCGAGAGCGCCAGCACCGACCAGGCCAGCACCAACGCCATGGTCAGGTTCCACTCGATGCGCATCGGCTCGAGCGCATAGGCGAAGGGCAAGGTGACCAGCAGCGCCGCCATGTACTGCACGGCGGTGACGGTGCGCAGATCGCCGGTGACGATGCGCGCCTTCTGGTAGAACGAGCCGAAGGTCACGGCGAGCATGCCGATGACGTTGACCAGCACCGGGATCGCCACGGCCCAGATCGCGGCCGGCTCGACCCCGACCAGCTTCGGCTCCAGCACCAGCGCGATGCCGAGGAAGCCGCAGAGAATGCCGAGCCAGCGGATCGGCGAAATCCGCTCGCCCACCAGAAGCGGCGCGAACAACGCCGTCAGGATCGGTTGCAGCCCGGCGATGAGCCCGGAAATGCCTGTCGGCAACCCCTGCCGCACCGCCCACCAGACGCCGGCGAGATAGGCGGCATGCAGCAGGATGCCGGTGACGACGCAGTCCATGATGGCCCTGCGTCCCCTGGGCCAGGGCGCGCCCACCGCGAGCGCCAGCGCCGTGATGAGCACGATGGCGCAGGCATAGCGTATGACGAGGAAGGTCAGCGGGTCCGAATATTGCGCGGAATAGCCGGCAACGATCCACCCCGTCGACCAGAGGAAGGTGAAGATCAGCGGGACGAGCCGCAAAAACAGGGGCGATTCGAGCATGGGAGCCAGCTTTGCTGATCGCCTGATAGGCCGAAGGCGCGGCGCTGTCGCCCCTCAACGGCGCGCGACGGGCATGCTGTGTCCGTGCGTCGGCGCGCAATGGGGTCACGGCTGCTCGGCGCCGCCAGGCGCTGCAGCGAGAACGACTTGTCCAGCGGCAGCTTGATGTGTATAGTTTACACATCGTGGCGAGCTTTGAGCGAGATGCATTCGCGTGATCTGATCAAAGAGCTCATGCAAGATGGCTGGAGCTTCCATTCGGTTACCGGAAGCCACCACCACTTCAAGCATCCGACGAAGCCCGGACAAGTTACGTTGCCCCATCCGGTCAAGGACATGCACCCCAAGACGGTGAAGTCCGTGAGGCGGCAGGCCGGGCTCCACCAAACCTGAGCAGCGCCTGAATTCCTGTAGGAGGACTTGATGCCAGCCAGCTACTTCGCCTTGCTCCACTTGCCTGAACCAGGGTCTCAGAGCTGGGGCGTGACCTTTCCCGATCTTCCCGGATGCGTGTCATCGGGATCGACCGATGTGGAAGCGCGGTCAAAGGCGAAAGAGGCTCTCGCCGGCCATATTGCCGCGTTGCGCGCGGATGGTGAGGAAGTCCCCCGCTCGCGAACCCTGACGGAGCTCCTCGGCGATCCCGACATCATCGCCGAAATCAAGCACATCTCCGTTGACGACCGGCTGCGCGGCGGGGCTGTGCTCGAGAACATCGAACTCGACGAGATCGCCCCTCCGAAGGAGCGCATCAACGTGATGCTGGACCGACGCGTGCTCCGGGCCATCGACGAAGCGGCCCGCGCCAAAGGCGTGAGCCGATCCGCCTTCATCGAGCAGGCTGCGGGGAAGGCGGCGCTTAAGCGCACCGCCTGAGCCGCCCCCTCTACGCGCCCAGCGCCTCGACCACGTCCTCATAGGTGCGCAGTCCGGTGCGCGGCGCATAGACCAGCACCGACATGTTGCCTGGGGCATGCTCGTTCTTCCACATCTTGTGGTGGGCGAGCGGGATCTTGTCCCAGGGGAAGACCTCCGACATGCAGGGGTCGACGCGGCGGTCGATGACGAATTGGTTGGCCGCCGAGGCCTGCTTGAGATGGGCGAAATGCGAGCCCTGCACGCGCTTCTGCCGCATCCAGACATAGCGCGCGTCGAAGGTGATGTTGAAGCCGGAGGTGCCGGCGCAGAACACGACCATGCCGCCGCGCTTGGCGACGAGGCAGGAGACGGGGAAGGTCGCCTCGCCCGGATGCTCGAAGACGATGTCGACATCCTTCTTGCCGGTGATGTCCCAGATCGCCTTGCCGAATTTGCGCGCCTCCTTCACCCAGGCGTCATATTCCGGCGAGTTGACCGTCGGCATCTGGCCCCAGCAATTGAAGTCCTTGCGGTTGATGACGCCCTTGGCCCCCAGACCCAACACATAGTCGCGCTTGCTCTCATCCGAGATCACGCCGATCGCATTGGCGCCCGAGGCGGCGCAAAGCTGCACGCCGAAGACGCCGAGGCCGCCCGAGGCCCCCCAGATCAGCACGTTGTCGCCGGGCTTGATCGTGTGCGGGGCATGGCCGAACAGCATGCGATAGGCCGTCGCCAGGGTCAGCGTGTAGCAGGCAGCCTCCTCCCAGGCGAGGTGCCTGGGCTTGAGCATCAGTTGGCGCGACTGCACCCGGCAGAACTGCGCGAAGGAACCGTCGGGCGTCTCATAGCCCCAGATGCGCTGGCTGGAGGAGAACATCGGGTCGCCGCCATTGCACTCCTCGTCGTCGCCGTCATCCTGGTTGCAATGGACGATAACCTCGTCGCCAACCTTCCAGCGCTTGACCTTCGACCCTACGGCCCAGACGATGCCGGAGGCGTCGGAGCCGGCGATGTGGAGCGGCTGCTTATGCACGTCGAAGGGCGAGATCGGCTGGCCGAGCCCGGCCCAGACGCCGTTGTAGTTGACGCCGCCGGCCATCACCAGCAGCAGCACTTCCTCCTCGCCGATGCTCCAGGTCGGCACCACCTCGATCTGGAAGCTCTCCTGCGGCGGACCATGGCGGTCGCGCCGGATCGCCCAGGCATACATGTTGGCGGGCACATGGCCGAGAGGCGGCAATTCGCCGAGTTCGTAGAGATCCTTCAGCGGCGCTGCGACAGAGTGTGCCATAAATCTCTCCCCTGTGGGCCTGTGGGCTGCCATGCGCTTCCGGCTGCCAGCCTCGTTTGCAGGCGGATGATGCAGCTCTATGCTGCACTGCGCCATCCGCCTAAGGAATGACGCCGCAGCGCGAAAGACAAGGGGTCTTTAAGAATTTTCTGAGCGGTTTACTGGAGATTGGCGGCGCCCGAGCCGGAAAATTTAACCGGCTTTGCGCTATGGAGTCGAGATCGCGCCTTACGCTGCGCCAACCTGCTGGATGCACGCCCGTGACCCGTACGATCGCCTTTCTGCTCGGCCTGCCGGACATGTCGCAGAGCCAGCTCATCGTCGCTCTGATCATCGTGGTCGGCGCTGCGCTCGCCCTCGCCTGGGTGGCCGATCTGCTGCTGGCTGACGGCGCGGTCGGCGTCATCGGCAACGCCGTGACGCTCCTGCTCGGAGCCGCCGCAGGGCTGTGGCTCTGGCGCAAATTCGCCGTGACGCTGGCGTTCAACCCCGCGGCCGTCACCGCTTCGGTGGCGCTCGCCGCCGGGCTGGCGGCGTTATTGCTGGTCGGCGTGCTGCGCCGCTATGTCTGATCGCGCTGCGCCGGCCGGCTCGCCGCCAGCATGTAGTTGACGTCCATGTCGCGCGAGGCCGACCACTGGTCGCTGAGCGGATTGTAGACCACGCCGACGCCCTCGCCGAGGTCGAGGCCGCAGCCAGAAATCGCATCGCCGAGTTCGCGCGGCGTGACGAACTTGTTCCAGTCATGCGTGCCGCGCGGCAGCCAGCGTAGCACGTATTCGGCCCCGACGATCGCCAGCGCATAGGATTTCAGGGTGCGGTTGAGCGTCGCCATGACGAGAAGTCCGCCGGGCTTCACCGCCGCGCAGCAGGCGGAGACGAAGGCCTCGACATCGGCGACATGCTCGACCACCTCCATCGCCAGCACGATGTCGAAACGCTCGCCACGGGCCACCAGCGCCTCGATCGTCTCGTCGCGATAGTCGATGGCGAGCCCGGCGGCCTGCGCATGGGCGCGCGCCACTTCGATGTTGGTCGGCGCGGGATCGAGCCCGGTCACGCTTGCGCCGAGCCGGGCCAGCGGCTCGGACAGCACGCCGCCGCCGCAGCCTATATCGACCAGCGCGAGCCCCTCCAGCGCCTGCAAGCTGCGGTTGTCGCGGGCAAACTGCGCGCAGGCGAGATCGCGCACGAAACCGAGCCGGATCGGGTTGAACTTGTGCAGCACCGCCATGGGGCCCTTCGGGTCCCACCATGTCCGCGCCAGCGCGTCGAAACGGGCCACCTCCGCCGTATCGACGGTCGAGCCGTCGCGCTCCCGTGTGGCCGCCATGGTCAGGTTCCTCTCCGCAAGGCTTCGGCGCGAGACCAGATTGACAGTCCCGCCGCTGCCCGTCATCTACACGCGCCCTGCCCTGCACGCGAGGGCGACGTTTCGCCCCGGCTGCTGGTCCGGATACGCATAGAGAGCCTCTGGACTGCCATGGCCCGTCTGGTGATGAAATTCGGCGGCACCTCGGTCGCCACTGTCGAGCGCATCAAGAACGCCGCCCGCCACGTCAAGCGCGAGTTCGACGCCGGGCATGAGGTCGCGGTCGTGGTCTCCGCCATGTCGGGCAAGACCAACGAGCTGGTCGCCTGGTGCAACGAGGCCTCGCCGATGTTCGACCGGGCGGAATATGATGTCGTCGTCGCCTCCGGCGAGCAGGTCACCTCCGGGCTGATGGCGATCGTGCTCAACGAGATGGGCCTGCCGGCCCGCTCCTGGCAGGGCTGGCAGATTCCGCTTTACGGCTCCGACGCGCATGGCGCCTCGCGCATCGAGGATGTCGACGGCGCGGCGATCCTGAAGGGCTTCGCCGACCGGCGCGAGATCGCGGTCTGCTCCGGCTTCCAGGGCGTGCACAAGCCGAGCAACCGCATCGTGACGCTGGGGCGCGGCGGCTCCGACACCAGCGCGGTGGCGCTGGCGGCCGGGCTGAAGGCCGATCGCTGCGACATCTACACCGATGTCGACGGCGTCTACACCACCGATCCGCGCATCGTGCCGAAGGCGCGGCGGATGGACAAGGTGGCCTTCGAGGAGATGCTGGAGATGGCCTCTCTCGGCTCCAAGGTGCTGCAGGTGCGCTCCGTCGAGATCGCGATGGTGCAGCGGATCCCGACCTATGTGCGCTCCTCCTTCGACGACCCCGACAATCCCAAGCTTGGCACCCTCATCTGCGACGAGGACGACATCGTGGAACAGCAGATCGTTACCGGCATCGCCTTCTCGCGCGACGAGGCGCAGATCACGCTGCGGCGGGTCGCCGACCAGCCCGGCGTCGCCGCCGCCATTTTCGGGCCGCTGGCCGACGCCAACATCAATGTCGACATGATCATTCAGGTCGTCTCCGACGACCAGGCGACGACCGACATCACCTTCACCGTGCCGACCGCCGATTACGAGCGCGCCAAGGCGCTGCTCGAGAGCCGACACGCCGAGATCGCCTATCAGGCGCTGCAGGGGGCCACCGACGTGGTCAAGGTTTCCGCCATCGGCATCGGCATGCGCTCGCATGCCGGCGTGGCGGCGCGCGCCTTCCGGGCGCTGGCCGAGAAGGGCATCAACATCCGGGCGATCACCACATCCGAGATCAAGTTCTCGGTGCTGATCGACGCGGCCTATACCGAGCTCGCCGTGCGCACGCTGCACTCGCTCTACGGGCTGGACGCGGCGTGAGCTGCGATCGTTCGCAACCCTCGTCCTGAGGCGCCGCGAGCCGCGTTTCGGCCGATGGCCAAGCGGCGGTTTCTGCGGGGCCGAACCAGCGTTTGCGTGCTGCGGCTCCTCAAGGTGGGGGCTTGACCTTCAGTACGCAGATTGACGATTGACCCGCTGCAGCCCCGCCCCGATGATGGCGCCATGTCAGCCGATCTGCCGCAGGCCGCCTCGCCGGAATTCGAGACGGGACGTCTCGACGCCTTTCTGAAATCCGCCCTGCCCGGCCGCGCGAGCGGAGCCATGCAGTTGGAGCGCATCAGCGGCGGCCAGTCCAACCCGACCTTTTTCCTGTCCTATCCGGAGGCCGGCACGCGGCTGGTGCTGCGCAAGAAGCCGCCCGGCCCGATCCTGCCTTCGGCCCATGCGGTCGAGCGCGAATACCGCATCCTGAAAGCGCTCGCGGGGTCGGCCGTGCCGGTCCCGCCCGTGCTGTTGCTGCATGAGCAGAGCGATGTGATCGGCACGCCGTTCTACCTGATGGAGCGGCTGGACGGGCGCGTGTTTCACGACGCGACGCTGCCAGGCGTCGCGCCAAGCGACCGTGAGGCGATGTATTTCGCCATGGCCGACACATTGGCGGCGCTGCATGGCTTCGACTGGCAGGCGGCTGGCCTCGGCGATTTCGGCAAACCCGGGAATTACTACGCAAGGCAGCTGAAGCGCTGGGGCGGCCAATGGCGCGAGACGCGGACGCGCGAGATCCCCGCCATCGACCGGGCCCTCGCCTGGCTCGCCGAGAACCTCGACGACTCCAGCGAGACAACCATCGTCCATGGCGATTTCCGGCCCGGAAACCTGATGTTCGCCACCGATGCGCCCGAGGTCGTGGCCGTGCTCGACTGGGAGCTGTCGACGCTGGGCCACCCGCTCTCCGACGTCGCTTTCTCCTGCCTGCCCTGGCATTCGACGCCCGCAATGTATTCCGGCCTCGTCGGGCTCGACCGGCAGGCGCTCGGCATTCCTTCGCAGGCCGCCTATCTCGCGCGCTATTGCGCCTCAGCGGGGCGAACGAGCGGGCCTGGCCGGTTCCACATCGCCTTCTCGCTCTTGCGCTTCGCCGTGATACTCGACGGTATCGCGGCGCGGGCCAAGGCCGGCAACGCCGCCGCCGACAACGCCGTCGCCGTCGGAGAGCTGGCCGAGAGTTTCGCGCTCCAGGCGTCGGCGGTCATCGACGGCAAGGACTGAGGTGGCTGCGACAGCTGCCGAACTGGCTGCTGAATTCGCCAGGCTGAACCGCAAGACAAAGGAAGAGCGCCATGGATTTCGCCTATTCCGACAAGGTCGAGGCGCTGCGCACGCAGCTTCAGGGCTTCATGGACGCCCATATCCAACCGGCCGATGCGCAATGGCGCGAGGAGGTCGAGGCCGGCTATTATCCGATGGCGCTGATCGACGGGCTGAAGGCGAAGGCGCGCGAGGCCGGGCT
>JBKBRD010000041.1:0-14400 GCA_046292405.1 Allobosea sp.
GCCGCCGGCCCGTCCCAGGGCTCCATCAGCGCGGCGTGATACTCGTAGAAGGCGCGCCGCTCCTCATTCATCAGCGGGTTGCCGTTCCAGGCCTCGGGCACCAGCATCATCATCGCATGGGCGAGCGAGTAGCCGCCCTGGACCAGGAATTCGAGCGCGTTGTCGAAGCAGGCGGTGTCGGACTGGCCCTCATAGGAGATCGGCCAGAGCTTCGAGATATCGGGCCCGAACAGCTCGGAATCGACGCTGGCCTGGCGCGCCGCCATCCAGTTGACGTTGCCGCGCAGCGTGTTGATCTCGCCGTTATGCGCCACCATCCGGTAAGGATGGGCCAGCCGCCAGGACGGGAAAGTGTTGGTGGCGAAACGCTGATGCACCAGCGCGATGGCGCTCTCGAAGCGCTGGTCGGTGAGATCGCGGAAATAGCTGCCGAGCTGGGTCACCAACACCATACCCTTGTAGACGATGGTGCGGGCCGACATCGAGACCGGGTAATAGGTCGCCGTCGCCCGGTCCTTCAGCTTGTAGACCTTGTTGGAGACCGACTTGCGCAGCACATAGACCTTGCGCTCGAAATCATCCTCGCTGGCGATCTCGGCCGGGCGGCCGACGAAGATCTGGCGATGCACCGGCTCGGACGCCTTCACCGCCTCGCCGAGATCGCTGTTGTCCACCGGCACGTCGCGCCAGCCCAGGAAGACGAGCCCCTCCTCCGTGATCGTCTGCTCGACGATCTCCTCGCAGAGGGCGCGGTCCTGCGCATCCTGCGGCATGAAGAACTGGCCGATGGCGTATTGGCCGGGCTCCGGCAGGGCGAAGCCGAGCTTGGCGGCTTCCTCCTGGAAGAAACGATGCGGGATCTGCACCAGGATGCCGCAACCGTCGCCGAGCTTGGGATCGGCCCCGACCGCGCCGCGATGGTCGAGATTGTGCAGGATCTGCAGACCCTGTTCGACGATCGCGTGGGTCTTGCGGTTCTTCATGTCGGCGATGAAGCCGACGCCGCAGGAATCCTTCTCGAAGGACGGATCGTAGAGCCCCTGGCGCACGGGCATGGCCGGGTCGCGCACGGCGGGGAAGGCCTCGGTCGTGAGGGCGCGCACAGCCATCGCTGCCACGGACTGGGCGCTGCTCGCCTTGCTGGAACCGCTCATCTCAAAACCCCGCTTCTTGCAGGCCGCCAGCTTTCGCCGGGAGCCGCCTTCGAGTCCACATCGTCCTTCGCCGCAGCCGTTGCCTCTCGCCTGCCGCCGTATTTGTCCGGGCAGCAAGAATGAGGCCGATCGGCCGCTGCGCATTCTGCGGGAGGGTGGCCAGCGCTTTGTCGGCTGCGCCCGCGTCCTCCGCAGGCGCCCCGGGCTCGTTGAGCCCCGTCGCGCCCGTTAAGCCGCCGCTTTGCGGGCGGCGCGCGTGCGAGTGGTTTTGCCGGTTTTGGCCTCGCCCCTCGTCATCGGTCCGCTCCGTCGCAATCGATCCGCTGCGACAGCCCCGCCGCGCAGCCGGTTCGCTCAAAAATGGGACAGCAACACTGTCCTATCGCCTCGAATTTGCCAGAATTCCAATCAGGGCACAAGAGGCCATTTGGAGCGATTTTGAAATTTTATATCGAATAGCGATTCAAGCGAGACATATATCACCCGATACCCCTACCCTCAGCGCATACATCTTAGGGCAGATCATTTTGCTCGCCAGAGCCGGCAGGCCGGATTACCGTTTGGTCATCTTGGCATCAGAATGTGTCGTCAATGATGTTGTCTATCGCGCCAATCTACGCAGCGCTGCTTGCGCTGGTTTTCGTCGCGCTGTCGCTGAATGTCATCCGCGCCCGCCGCAGCGCCCGGATCAGCATCGGCGCGGCCGGGAATGCGCCGCTGGAGCGGCGAATGCGCGTGCACGCCAACTTCGCCGAATATGCCCCGCTGGCGCTTGTTCTGCTCACGATGGCGGAGCTTCGCGGCGCGCCCAGCCTGCTGCTGCATGCGCTCTGCCTGGCGCTGTTGCTCGGCCGGCTCGCCCATGCCTGGGGCGTTTCCAACCCGCAGGAGAATCTGCGCTTCCGCGTCGCCGGCATGGGACTGACCTTCGCCAGCCTGATCGGCACGGCGCTGCTGCTTCTGCTCGGCGGGTTCATGCGCTGAGGGAACGGCCTCTCCTCGCGCCTCGCCCTTGGCGGCGGCGGGTTCTGCCGGTATCGCTCGCCGATGAACTTCATCAGCGACAACACCGCCGGCGCGAGCCCGGCCGTCATGGCGGCGCTCGCCGCGGCAAACGAGGGCGTGGCGTCCGCCTATGGCTCCGACGCCTGGTCGACACGGGTCGAGCGTCTCTTCGCGGAGATCTTCGAGCATGAGGTCGCGGTGTTTCTGGTCACGACCGGCACCGCCGCCAACTCCCTGGCGCTCGCCAGCCTGACGCGGCCCTGGGGCGCCGTGATCACGCATCAGGAGAGCCATGTCGCCGATGATGAATGCGGCGCGCCGGAATTCTTCAGCGACGGCGCCAAGCTCGTCGGCCTGCCCGGCGCCGGCAACAAGATCACGCCCGACGAGGTGGCCAAGGCTCTGGCGCGTCTTCGCGAGGGCGCGCTGCATCAGGTCCAGCCGCAGGCGATGTCGATCACCCAGGCGACGGAATGCGGCTGCATCTATACGCCCGCCGAGGTCGCTGCGCTGAAGCAGGCGGTCGCCGCGCGCGGCCTGGCGCTGCATATGGACGGCGCCCGCTTCGCCAATGCGCTGGTGACGCTGGGCTGCACGCCGGCCGACATCACCTGGAAGGCGGGCGTCGACGCGCTCTCCTTCGGCGGCACCAAGAATGGCTGCTGGGCCGCCGAAGCCGTTGTGTTCTTCGATCCGGAGCGCGCCCAGGAGATGAAATGGCGGCGCAAGCGCTCGGGCCATACGCTCTCGAAGGGCCGGCTGATCGGCGCGCAGTTCGAGGGACTGCTCGCCGACGGCCACTGGCTCGCTCTCGCGCGCCATGCCAATGCGATGGCGACGCGGCTGGCGCAGGCGCTCGCGGGGAGCGGCGAACTCCGGCTCGCCTGGCCGTGCCAGGCCAATGAAGTCTTCCCGATCCTGTCGCCTGCGCGGCAGGGTGCGCTGAAATCCGCCGGGGTCTCCTATCTGCCCTGGTCGGACACCGCGCTTCCGGCCGGCGAGATGCTGAGCGAAGGCGAGATTGTCGGCCGCTTCGTCATGTCGTTCCGCACCCGCGAGGAGGATGTCGAACGGCTGATCGCGGTGCTGACCGGTTGAGGCGCCTTTGCGCCGCACGCACGCCGCAATCCCAAAGGAAGACTGAACGCTCGAGTTTGGTCTCCCAGAGGATGACACATGCCATTGCGTTCACTTGCCCCGTCGCGCCTGGCCGTGACGGGCTTCGTCCTGGCCGGGGCTATGGCGGGGTCGCTCACCGGCGCCTCCGCCCAGTATTACGAGCCCTATGAGGACGCCTATCCGCGCAGCTACGGCTACCGCTACAGCGAGCCGTATGACGGCTATTACGGCCAACGCCTGGCGCCGCCGCGTGTGGTCAGGCGCATCGATGCGCGGGCTTTCGGGCTGGTTCGCGTCGACCGCGCCATCCGCGCCGGCAGTTCGCAGGTGGTCGACGGCGTCGGCGTCGATGGCAGCCGGGTTCGCCTGATCTTCGACGCGCGCAGCGGCGCCTTCGTCGACCGGATCGTGCTGGCGCCGGCCCCGCGCCAGCGCGTCGCCCGCATCGACCCGGATCTCGCCGACAGGCCGACGACGCGCCTCGTGCCGCGCCCGCCGGAGCGGCCGGCGGCGCTGAAGCCGCCCGCCCAGGCCAAGGCTCCGGCGACCGAGCAGCCGGCCTCTCCGGTCCTCCCGCCGCGCGCCGAGCCGGAAAAGCCCGCGCCCAGCCAGCCGGCGGAGGCGAGCGCGCCGGCAACGACCATGCCGCCTGCGACACCGGCTCCCGACGCGTCGCCCGCCGACGCCACGCAACCGGAAACCGGAGCGAAACGCCCCCGCGTGGTCTATCCCAGCCCGATCCAGGAGAACCGCAGCAGCGAGAGCGCGCCGCCGCTCGCCAGGGCCGACGAACCTGTGATTCCGGTTCCGCCCGTGGTCGACCTGCCGCCGGTCCAGATCCAGGATCTCGCTCCCGCCAAGCCGGCGGCGGAGACGCCCGCCGTGCCGGTGACGCCAATGGAATAGGCAGGGCCTGCCCGCCTGCTCGCCGCGCAAAAAAGCGCTCCCGGTTTCCCGGGAGCGCCCTGTCGATCAAGCCGCTGGGGTCGGGCTCAGGCCGCGCGGGCGGTCTCGACCTTGGCTTCCAGCACCTTGCCGGGCTTGCTGCCGATCGGGATCTGGCGGGGCTTCTTGGCCTCCGGGATCTCGCGCACCAGATCGATGTGGAGCAGCCCGTTCTCGAGGCTGGCGCCCGTCACCTGCACATAATCGGCGAGCTGGAAGCGACGCTCGAAGGCGCGCGCCGCGATGCCCTGGTGCAGCACCTCGCGCTTGCCGTCTTCGGCCGCCTGTTTCTCGCCGCGCACGGTCAGCGCGTTTTCCTTGCTCTCGATCGAAAGATCGCTGTCGCCGAAGCCGGCCACGGCGATGGTGATGCGGTAGGCGTTTTCGGATGTCCGCTCGATGTTGTAGGGCGGGTAGCTCGGCGCGTTGTCGACGGCGGTCGCCTGGTCGAGCAGCGAAAACAGACGGTCGAAGCCGACGGTCGAGCGATAGAGCGGCGAAAGATCATAGTGACGCATGATGTCCTCCAGAGAAGCGACAAATGTGGTCGGCCTGCCTCGTGCGAGCGCAGGCCCGTTTCGGTTCGCGCAGCCGGTCTGGCCTGCGCAGCCTTGAGTTGGGAGCGCGTTTTCGGCTTTTCAAGAGGTCTTGCCGGAGCCCATAGTGGCGCCGTCGTCGCCGCCTGTGCGGGCGCAGCGGGAGCCCGAGATGGCGCAGGCCGAACTCTTCGTCCATCCGGACAATCCAATGCCCGGACACGCCAAGGTCTGGTTCGCCAAGACCTCTGACGGCGCGCAGCTGCGCTTCGCCCGCTGGCGCCCGACGGTGAAGCCAATGCGCGGCAGCGTCGTCCTGCTCCAGGGCCGGGCCGAGTTCATCGAACGCTATGCCGAGACCATTGCCGAGCTGCGCCGCCGCGGCTTCCACGTGCTCTGCTTCGACTGGCGCGGCCAGGGCGGCTCGCAGCGTTTCACCGCCCGCCCGCGCAAGGGGCATGTCGGGTCGCTGCGTCACTACGAGCGCGACCTCGCCCTCGCCATGGCGCAGATGCAGGAGCTGCCGCCCCCCTATTTCGCCCTCGCCCATTCGATGGGGGGCGCGATCGCGCTGGATGCCGCGCGCCATGACCGGCTCCCCGTGTCGCGGCTCGTGGCGCTCGCCCCCATGCTCGGGCTCTCGCTGATCGACCGGCCCGACGCCGCCCGCCGCCTCGCCACAATCCTGTATTGGCTGGGCTTCTCGAAGGCTTTCGTGCCGGGCGGCGGCGAGACCGCCATCGCCACCAAACCCTTCGAGGGCAACCGGCTGACCGGCGACGCCCGCCGCTATGCCCGCAACAGCGCGCTCTCGGCGGCGGCGCGCCATCTCTCCATCGGCGATCCCACGATCGGCTGGGTCCACGCCGCCTTCCAGTTGATGGCCCGGCTGAATGCGCCGGGCGCGGCCCGGCAGATCCGCGTGCCGACGCTGATCCTTGCGGCCGGGCTCGACCCGGTGGTGTCCACCCCGGCGGTCGAGCGTTTCGCCGCCCGGCTCAAGACCGGCGCCGCCATCGTGCTGCCGGCGGCGCGTCACGAAATCCTGATGGAGACCGACGCCATCCGCGCGCAATTCTGGGCGGCGTTCGACGCCTTCATCCCCGGCGAGGACCAGGCCGCCGTTTCAGCCGGCGAGCAGCCGCAGCGCGGCCTCATGCAACGCCTTGTTGCCAGCCGCGAGGATGGCGCCGCCCTGGGCCGCGCTGCCCCCTTCCCATGAGGTGACGACGCCGCCGGCCCCCTCGATGATCGGGATCAGCGCGACGATGTCGTAGGGCTTCAGCCCGCTCTCGATGACGAGGTCGACATGCCCGGCCGCGAGCATGCAATAGGCGTAGCAATCGCAGCCATAGCGGGCCAGGCGCACGGACTGCTCGACGCGGGCATAGCGCGCGATCTCGCTGGCCGAAAACAGCGAGGGCGAAGTCGTCATCAAGGTCGCGCCGGCGAGCTCGCTCGTCTGCCGCGTGCGCAGGGTGCGCGGACCGTTGGGCCCCTCATAGCGCGCCTGCCGGCCATCGCCCGAGAAGCGCTCGCCGGTGAAGGGCTGGTGCATCATGCCGTAGACCGGCACCCCCGCCCGCGTCAGGCCGATCAGCGTGCCCCAGACCGGGATGCCGGAGATGAAGGCGCGCGTGCCGTCGATGGGATCGAGCACCCAGACATATTCGGCGTCGAGGTTCTCATTGCCGAACTCCTCGCCCAGCACGCCATGGGCCGGAAAGCTGCGCTTGATCAGATGGCGCATCACCGATTCGCCGGCCCGATCCGCCTCGGTGACGGGATCGTAGACGCCGCCCTGCGACTTGTCCTCGGCCGCATGCTGCGCCCGGAAGAACGGCAGGATCGCCTGTCCCGATTGTGTCGCCAGCTCGGCGACGAAAGCGCCGAAATCGATCGCGCTCATACGCGGCATCCTTCCCGGTTCTGCGCAAGGCAGGACACCGTCCGCCATGCCCGCACCGCGCTGTCTTTGCCGGCGGGGAAGCGGAAAGACAAGGCGTCGGCTTGGTCGCGGCGGTCCGACAGCCACCACCCGGCGAGCGCTTTCCCTTGCGTAATGCAAAAACCGCATGGCAACCCAGCTTTGGCAGAAATGCCCTTGCGTTTTTGCGCTGCACTGTCATATGTTGCACTGCGAAGGGGCGATCACCTCAAGCCTTCGTTGCCCTCCTTGGGCGTTTCCTCCCTAGACTTGGGCCGCCACGAAAGTGCGCGGCCCTTTTTTCTGTCTCGAGCGTGTGGGCGCTATTCGGCGGCGACGCGCCATTCGTCCAGCCAGCCGCTCCAGCGCGCGAAGCATTCGGCCATGGCGCTGGCGATGATCTGTTCGAGCGCGGCGAAACCCTCATGCGGCGCCAGCATCGCTTCATCCATGTAGAGCGCGCGGTTGATCTCGATCTGCAGCGCGTGCACGCCGGACGCCGGGGCGCCGTAATGCTCGGTGATGAACCCCCCGGCATAGGGACGGTTGCGGGTGACGCTGAGGCCGAGCTTGCGGAACGCCTCCTCGGCAATGTCGGTGATGTAGCCGGCCGCGCTGGTGCCGAACCGGTCGCCCAGGATGATGTCGGGCTTGGCCAGCCCGTCGCGGTCCAGCCCGGTCGACGGCATCGAATGCGCATCGACCAGAATGCAGGTGCCAAACGCGCTCTGCGTCCTCTGGATCAGGCTGCGCAGCCCGGCGTGATAGGGGCGGTACAGCCCGTCGATCCGACCCATCGCCGTCTCGACGCTGATCTTGCCGCGATAGATCTCATGCGCGTCGCCAACGATGCGCGGGATCGTGCCGAGCCCGCCCGCCACGCGCATCGAGCGCGTATTGGCGTAGGCCGGCAGCCGGCCGTCGAACATCCGCGGGTCGAGTTCGTAGGGCTCGCGATTGACGTCGAGATAGGCGCGCGGGAATTCGGCGACCAGCATGGGCGCGCCGAGATCGACCGAGCGCGCGAAAAGCCGGTCGACGAAGGCGTCTTCCGAGCGGCGCAGCGAGCGCAGCGGCAGGCGCGACTGCGCGACGAAGGCGCTGGGATAGCAGCGCCCGGCATGGGGCACGTCGACGATCGCCGGCACGATCTGCAGCGCCGGCTGGTGCAGCGTGAACGGCCGCTCGATCTCGGCGATCGCGTCTTCGGGGCGAGATGGGAGCGGGCTGGACGGAGCGTTCATCTCCCGCGACTGAAGCACACATTCGCGCGCGGGTTAAGCACGTCGGCCGAAACTGCGAACCGCCGACGGATTCACGCGTTGTTTACCATGCGCGTGCCTTATAAAACGATGTGGTTCCAACTGCGCGGACGGCCGGCTAACCCTGCCCCGCCTTCGTGGATGGGCGCACGCGCCGGACGATCGCAAGTCGGTTTCGCTTGCCTTGGGCGAGTCGGCTCGAGACAGGCCTTACGGGGACGGAAACAAGCAGGCCATGACGAAGATTTTGCTCGCTGAAGACGACAACGACATGCGCCGTTTCCTGGTCAAGGCCCTGCAGAATGCGGGCTATGACGTGGCGTCCTTCGACAATGGGCTCAGCGCCTATAACCGCCTGCGCGAAGAGCCCTTCGAGCTGCTTCTCACAGATATCGTGATGCCGGAGATGGACGGCATCGAGCTGGCGCGGCGCGCCACCGAGCTCGACCCCGACATCAAGGTGATGTTCATCACCGGTTTCGCCGCCGTGGCGCTCAATCCGGATTCGCAGACGCCCAAGGATGCGAAGGTGCTGTCCAAGCCCTTCCACCTGCGCGAGCTGGTCAACGAGGTCGAGAAACTGCTGGCCGCCTGAGGCATTTCACCCGGCTTCGCTTTTTGGCGGATAAGCGCCTTGCAAGCCGGAGCCCGAGCGGCTATAGCCCCTCACCTCGCAACATGAACGGGCCGCAACGCCCAGCCATGTTTCCGTCAGGCCATGGCAGTGATCGTCGTGGCGCAACGGGCGCGTAGCTCAGCGGGAGAGCACTACGTTGACATCGTAGGGGTCACAGGTTCGATCCCTGTCGCGCCCACCATTTCCAGACCCCGGACATCGCTTCGTAAAAGGCGATTTCCGGGGTTTTTGGTTTCAGCCCGCCTGCGCGCGCGTGCGACCGCCCATGTTTATGCCGACCCTGCCGCCAACCCGCATTCGCAATTTGGCCGCCCCTGTCTTGGCCCGCATAGTCGATTGCGAACAAAACCGGAAACTGGTCGAATCCCAGCCATGCAAGCCATCGATTCGCCCCAGCCCTCCGCGAGCTATCTCGACGCGCTGAACCCCGCGCAACGGCGGGCCGTCATCCATGGCATCGACGCAAACGTCGCGGCGCCGCTGCTGGTGATCGCCGGCGCAGGCTCGGGCAAGACCAACACGCTGGCGCACCGCGTTGCGCATCTGATCGTCAGCGGAGCCGATCCGCGCCGCATCATGCTGATGACCTTTTCGCGCCGCGCCGCCGCCGAGATGACCAGGCGCGTCGAGCGCATCGCCCGCCGGGTCATCGGCGACAATGCCGGCGTGATGACCGACGCGCTGAGCTGGGCCGGCACCTTCCATGGGCTCGGCGCGCGACTGCTGCGCGACCACGCCGACCAGATCGGCCTCGACCCCGCCTTCACCATCCATGACCGCGAAGACGCCGCCGACCTGATGAACCTCGTGCGCCACGAGCTCGGCTTCTCGAAGACGCAGACGCGCTTTCCGGCCAAGGGAACCTGTCTTGCGATCTACTCGCGCTGCGTCAATGCGGAGACGCCGATCGAGCCGGTTCTGGCGCGGTCCTACCCCTGGTGCGTCGCCTGGGCGGTCGAATTGAAGGCGCTGTTCGCCGCATATGTCGACGCCAAGCACCGCCAGAACGTGCTCGATTACGACGATCTCCTGCTCTATTGGGCGCAGATGATGGCCGACCCCGCCATCGCCGCCGAGCTCGGCGCGCAGTTCGACCATGTCATGGTCGACGAGTACCAGGACACCAACCGGCTGCAATCCTCGATCCTGCTGGCGCTGAAGCCCGATGGCCGCGGCCTCACCGTCGTCGGCGACGACGCGCAGTCGATCTATTCGTTTCGCGCCGCCACGATCCGCAACATCCTCGATTTTCCCGCCGCGTTTTCGCCGCCGGCCGAGACGATCACGCTGGACCAGAACTACCGCTCGACCCAGGCAATCCTCAGCGCCGCGAATGGCGTCATCGACTTCGCCCGCGAGCGCTTCACCAAGAATCTCTGGACCGACCGCGCCGCAGGCGCGCTTCCACAGCTGGTGAATGTCCGCGACGAGGCCGATCAGGCGCGCTTCATCGCCGGGCGCGTGCTGGAAAACCGCGAGGCGGGTTCGACCCTGAAGCAGCAGGCCGTGCTGTTTCGCGCCTCCCATCACAGCGGCCCGCTGGAGGTCGAGCTGGCGCGGCGCGGCATCCCCTTCGTCAAGTTCGGCGGGCTCAAATTCCTCGACGCCGCCCATATCAAGGACATGCTGGCGCTGCTGCGCTTCGTCGAGAACCCACGCGACAAGGTTGCGGGCTTCAGGCTGATCCAGCTGATGCCCGGCGTCGGGCCGACCGCAGCGCAACGGGTTCTGGAGCATATCGCGGCGGCGGCGGATCCAGTGGCGGCCCTCGTCTCGGCCCCCGCCCCGCCCCGCGCCGGCGTCGAATGGGACGGGTTCCTCGAGACGATCGAGACCTTGCGCTCCGGCCGCGCCGGCTGGCCGGCCGAGATCGAGCGGGCTCGGCTCTGGTACACGCCCCATCTCGAACGCATCCATGAGGACGCCCCGACGCGGCAGGCCGATCTGATCCAGCTCGAGCTGATTGCCGGCGGCTATCCTTCGCGCGAGCGCTTCCTGACCGAGCTGACGCTCGATCCGCCCGACGCGACCAGCGACCAGGCCGGCGTGCCGCTGCTCGACGAGGATTACCTGATCCTCTCGACCATCCATTCCGCCAAGGGGCAGGAGTGGAAGTCGGTCTTCGTTTTGAACGTCGTCGATGGCTGCATTCCCTCCGATCTCGGCACAGGCACGAGCGAGGAGATCGAGGAGGAACGCCGCCTGCTCTATGTCGCGATGACGCGCGCCAAGGACGACCTGCATCTCGTCGTGCCGCAGCGCTTCTTCACCCATGGCCAGGCCGCGACCGGCGACCGCCACGTCTATGCCGCGCGCACGCGCTTCATTCCCGATGGTCTGCTGGGGCGCTTCGAGCGCGCGGTCTGGCCGCTCGCGGCCCAGGACCAGGCGCGGGCAGCCAGCCAGGGTCCGCGGATCGACATCCGCGCCCAGATGCGCGGCATGTGGCGCTGACAGCGCCAGCCATGGCGGCGCGCCTCAGATCGTCTCGGGCGCGGCGACCCTGTCGCGCTTCAGCCCGAAGGCGCGTCCCGGAATCGAGGCCAGCAGCACTTGCGTATAGGCGTGCTGCGGCCGCTCGAACACCGCCCCGACCGGCCCGGCCTCGACCACCTCGCCATTCTTCATGACCGCGACGAGATCGCAGACCTGGGCGGCGACGCGCAGGTCATGCGTGATGAAGACGATGGAAATGCCCAGCCGCTGGCGCAGCTCCGCCAGCAGCCTGAGCACCTGCGCCTGCACGGAGACATCGAGCGCGGAGACCGGCTCGTCGGCCACCAGCACGTCAGGCTCCAGGGCGAGCGCGCGCGCCAAGCCGATGCGCTGGCGCTGGCCGCCCGAGAATTCATGCGGGTAGCGGTCGGTTGCGGCGGGATCGAGCCCGACCAGCGAAAACAGCTCGCGCGCCCGCGCCATCGCCTGGCTGCGCGCCATGCCATGCACGATCAACCCCTGCGCCACCAGCTCGCCCGCCTTGCGTCGGGGATTGAGCGAAGCGAACGGGTCCTGAAACACCATCTGGATATGGCGCGTCTCGGCCCGCATCTCGGCGCGGGTCAGGCTGGCGAGATCGCGCCCGTTGAGCCTGATCTCGCCGCTGTCGGGATCGATCAGCCGCACCAGACAGCGCGCCAGCGTCGATTTGCCCGAGCCGGATTCGCCGACGATGCCGAGCGTCGCGCCGCGCGGCAGCACGAGCGAGACATCCCTGACCGCATGGGTGACGCGCTGGCCGCGCCCGAGAAACCCGCCGGTGCGATAGGTCTTCGAGACATGGTCGATCGTCATGATCGGCTCGGCGGAGAGCGCGCGCGGCGGCGGCGCCTTCAGCGCCGGCACGGCCGCGATCAGCTGGCGGGTATAGGCGTGCTGGGGGTTGTCCAGCACCTGCGCCGCCGTGCCGGTCTCCACCACCCGCCCCTGGCTCATCACCGCGACGCGATCGGCGATTTCCGCCACCACCCCGAAATCATGGGTGATGAACAGCACGCCCGTGCCGCGACGGCTCTGCAACTCCTTGATCAGCCTGAGGATCTGGGCCTGGGTGGTGACGTCGAGCGCGGTCGTCGGTTCGTCGGCGATCAGCAGCGCGGGGTCGAGCACGAGGGCAGCGGCGATCATCACGCGCTGGCGCTGGCCGCCCGAGATCTGATGCGGGTAGGAGGCGTGGATGCGCTCGGGATCCGGCAGCTTCATCGCCGCCATCATCTCGAGGACGCGGGCGCGGCGCTCATCCTGGCCGAGTTCGGTGTGAATGCGCAACACCTCCTCGATCTGGTCGCCGATGGTCAGCACCGGGTTCAGCGCCGTCATCGGTTCCTGGAAGATCATCGCCATGCGGTCGCCGCGCAGGGCGCGCAGGCGCTGCGGGGTGGCGCTCAGCAGATCCTCACCCTCCAGCCTGATGGCGCCGGCCACGGGTTTCAGAACCTTTGCCAGCAGGCCCATGACCGAGAAGGCGGTGACGGATTTGCCCGAGCCGGATTCGCCGACGACGCAGACGATCTCGCCCGGCGCGACGCTGAAGGAGACGTCGTCGACCGCATGCCTGCGGTCGCCGCCGCCGGGCAGGCTGATGCTCAGGCCGGCAATTTCCAGAACGGGCTGGGGAGCGTTCATCGGCCGGCCATTTTCGGATCGAGCGTGTCGCGCAAGCCGTCGCCCAGCATGTTGACCGCCAGCACGGTGAGGCCGAGGAAGATGCCGGGATACAGGATATTGTGCGGGAAGATGCGGAAGAGGCTGCGCCCCTCCGCCATGATGTTGCCCCAGGTCGGCGTTTCCGGCGGAATGCCGATGCCGAGGAAGGACAGGATCGCCTCGACGAGGATCGCGGAGGCGGCGATGAAGGTGCCCTGCACGATCAGCGGCGCGGTCGTATTGGGCAGTATGTGGCGCACCAGCAGCAACGGCACGCGGGTGCCCTGCATGATCGCGGCTTCGACATAGGGTTCCTCGCGCACCGAGAGAACGATCGAGCGCACAAGCCTGACGACACGGGGAATTTCGGGCACGATGATGGCGACGATCACCGCCGCCAGCCCTGCGCGAAACAGCGAGACGACAGCGATGGCGAGCAGAATGGCGGGAATCGCCATCAGCCCGTCCATGACGCGCATGATGACGCCGTCGAGCGGCCGGATATAGCCCGCGACGAGCCCGATGATCAGCCCGAGGAAGACGGAGCAGGCGGCGACGGATATGGCGATGGCGAGCGAGACCCGCGCCCCGTAGACGACGCGGCTATAGACGTCGCGCCCGAGCGAATCCGTGCCCATCCTATGGACGAAGACCTGCGACGTGCCGTCATCGGCGCGGAGCGTGCGCTCGAAGCCCGGCTTCTTGTTGCGTGTGGCCGGGTTGATGGCGCCGGGATCCATGGTGCCGAGGAACGGGGCCAGCAGGCCGATCAGGGCCATGATCAGCAGCACCGTGCCGCCGATCAGCACGGCCGTGTTGCGCAGCAGCCGCCGCAACGCGTTGGCGCCGGGCCGCGCCCGTTCCGGCGCCTGGGCGGCGATCAGGCTGGGTTCGGCGCTCAATAGCGGATCCTCGGGTCAAACAGCATATAGGCCATGTCGATGGCGAGGTTGATCGCGACATAGACGGCGGAGAACAGCAGGATCACGGCCTGGATGGTCGGATAGTCGCGCGCCAGCACCGCGTCGACCGTCAGCCGCCCGAGCCCGGGAATGGCGTAGACGCTTTCGGTGACGACGACGCCGCCGATCAGTAGGGCAATGCCGATTCCAACGACGGTGACGATGGGGACCGCCGCGTTCTTCAACGCATGGCGAAACAGGATGATGCGTTCGACCTGCCCCTTGGCGCGGGCGGTGCGGATATAGTCCTCGCTGAGCACCTCCAGCACGCTGGCGCGGGTCATGCGCGCGATCAGGGCGATGTAGATCACCGAGAGCGTGATCGCCGGCAGGATCAGGCGCTGGAGAAACCCGCCGAACCCTTCCGAGATCGGCTGATAGCCCTGCACCGGGAACCAGCCGAGCGTGATCGCGAAAACATAGATCAGCAGGTAGCCGATGACGAAGACGGGCACCGAGAAGCCCAGCACCGAGAAACCCATGACGAGACGATCGATCCAGGAGCCGTGGCGGTAGGCGGCGAGAACGCCGAGCGGCACGGCGACCGAAACGGCGATCACGATGGTCAGGAAGGCCAGCGACAGGGTCGGCTCGATGCGCCCGAGGATGAGTTCGACGATCGTCTTCTTGAAGAAGAAGGATTCGCCGAGATTGCCCTGCAGGAGATTGCCGGCCCAGATCCCGAACTGGGTCAGGATCGGCTGATCGAG
>JBKBRD010000042.1:0-14366 GCA_046292405.1 Allobosea sp.
GTTGCCACCGGCTCCGCCGACGCCGAATACAGTGATCCGGGGCTTCAGTTCCCGGATGTCCGGGGCTTGCAGATTCATCGCCATGGTTGCCTCTTCAGATCTCTGTCCGGCGCCTGGCGGGAGCCGTCCCGATTGTTAAGTTTCAACTCTGTTCGGCTCGTCCCCCTGACCGGGGCGAGCCGGGTACGCACTAGAAGCTTTCCTTCAGCCACCGGCCGACGCGCGAGAAATAGCCGTCGGTTCCCGTGGCGAAATAGGCGGAGCCGGCGCGCGGCTCGAAATGCTCGACATGGGCCACCTGCGGATAGACCAGCAGGCCGACCGCCGCCGCGAAGGCGGGACCCTTGCCGGCTTCCGGCAGGCCGCGAATGCCCAGGGGACGCCCGGTGCGGACCTGGCCGCCGAGAATGCGGCGGGCCACTTCCGGCAGGCCGGTGAGCTGGCAGGCGCCGCCCGTCAGCACGACGCGGCGCCCGGCCTGGGCCGAGAAACCAGCCGCGTTCAGCCGGTCGCGCACCAGTTCGAGAATCTCCTCGACGCGCGGCTTGATGATCCGGACCAGATGCGACTTCGCCAGATGGTTGGGCGTGTCGCGCTCGTCATCGTCGACCTGCGGCACGGAGATCATGTCGCGCTCGTCGGAGGCGCTGGAGATGCAGGAGCCGTGCAGCGTCTTCAGCCGCTCGGCCGCGGAAACGCGGGTCGAAAGCCCGCGCGCCACGTCCATGGTGATGTGGTTGCCGCCGACGGCGATCGCGTCGGCATGCATCAGATGCCCGCCGGAGAAGACGCCGAGGCTGGTGGTGCCGCCGCCGAGATCGACCACGACGACGCCCATCTCGGCCTCGTCGTCGACCAGGACGGAAAGGCCGGAGGCGTAGGGGGTCGCGACCACGGCCTCGACCTCGAGATGGCAGCGTTCGACGGCGAGCATGACATTGCGCGCCGCAGCCGCCTCGGCCGCGACCACATGCATGTCGACCGAGAGCTTGCCGCCGATCAGCCCGCGCGGATCGAGCACGCCGGGGTGGCCGTCCAGCGCGTAGCCGGTCGGCAGCGCATGCAGCACCGCCTTGCCGGGCTTGATCGCATGGGTGGCGGCCGCCGCCAGCACGCGCTTGACGTCGCTGTCGCCGACGGCGCCGGCGCGCAGATCGACGCCGGCCTGGTAATGCTGCGAGCCGAGCCGCCCGCCCGTCAGATTGACGATGACGGATTGCACCTCGACCTTGGCCATGCGCTCGGCCGCGTCGACGGCGGCGCGGATGGCGCGTTCGGCGCTTTCGAGATCGATGATCGCGCCGCCCTTGAGGCCGAGCGAGCGCTGGTGGCCGATGCCGATGATGCGCGCGACATGGGTGCGGCCGCGCAGCCGCTCATTGGCTTCGGCCGGGTTCAGTTCGGCGATCAGGCAGACGACCTTGCTGGTGCCGATGTCGAGAATCGACAGCGTCGCGCTCTTGCGCGACGACAGCGGCCGCATCCGCGGCGTCAGGCCTTGCGACGTGGGGCTCATACCTCGCCCCCCTTCTTCTTGGACTTGGCTTTCAGCATCTCGGCGCGCGCCGCCGCGGCTTCCTCGGTCAGGCGCATGACCACCCGGTCCGGCTGGCGCAGATCGATCGACAGCACGTCCTTTTCGAGCACGCGGCTGTCGGCCTCCAGCGAGGCGAGGCGCTTCACCGCAGCGGCCGGCTGCGTCTCGGGCAGGCGGACATCGAGCCCGTTGTCGAGCTTCAGCGTCCAGCGCCGGTTGGCGATCAGGGTGGCGGCGCGGATGCGGGGCGCCAGCGGCCCGGCCTCGCCGCGCAGCGCGACATATTCGCGGGCCCGCAGATTGGCGTTGGGCCCAACCACGAGCGGCAGATGCGCAAAGCGGCCATCATCCATCTTGTCGA
Source organism: Allobosea sp. (assembly GCA_046292405.1). Classification (GTDB taxonomy): domain Bacteria; phylum Pseudomonadota; class Alphaproteobacteria; order Rhizobiales; family Beijerinckiaceae; genus Allobosea. Next base: position 1,899 of record JBKBRD010000042.1, read on the forward strand.
TCACGGTTCCGTCTGCGGCGATGACGAAAAGCTCGCCCTTGACCTGCCAGAGCGCGAAGGGCTCGCGCTCGGTCAGCGCGATCGCGATCTCGCCGGGATAGAGCTTGCGGACGCTGGCCTCGCGGATCAGCGGCGTCGCCTCCAGCCGCTTGCGCGCCTCGTCGGCGTCGAAGAAGGCCAGTGAAATCTTGGGGTCGATGCCTGCTGCGACGAGCACTTCAGCCTCGGAGAGTTCGGCGATGCCGGAAATCACGATCCGCTCGATCCCGAAGCCGAAGGCCCGGGCGAGCATGTGGTGGAATTCGCCCTGGTTCTGCCGCAGCGCCTCGACATGGCCGCCCAGCACGCTGCCGGCGGCCAGGCTGAGCGACAGGAAGCCCAGCGCCAGGCAGCTGCCGAGGCCGCGGGGCAAGCGCTGCGCCAGCGGCACCGAGACCGCGCTGCGCCGCGAGCGACGCAGCCACCGTCCCGTCCGCTCTCCGACGAGGAGTTGCGGACCGGCGGTCTGGACCGGCAGGCGGGAGGGGGCTTGCGCCATCACCGCATTCACCGATCGAGGGAGGCGTCCTCCACCATCCATGTGACGAGCTCACCGAAGTTCAGGCCCGCGTGGGCAGCCAATTCGGGCACCAGGCTGGTTTCGGTCATCCCGGGCTGCGTATTGACCTCCAGCCAGACGAGAGTGTCGCTCTCGTCGTCGTAGCGGAAGTCAGAACGGCTGACGCCCCGGCAACCGATTGCTTGATGCGCCGTTAACGCACACTCTTCGATCTGCTGGTAAATTTTTGGTAAAATTTGAGCTGGGCAAATGTGGATCGAACCACCTTTCGTGTATTTCGCCTCATAGTCGTAGAAGCCGCCGGAAGCCGCCCGGATCTCGGTCACGCCCAGCGAGCGACCGCCCATCACCGCGCAGGTCAGTTCGCGCCCGGCGATGAAGCTCTCGGCCAGCAGCATCTCGCCGCAAGGCCAGTCGGCACGGGCGATTTCCTGCGGCGGATGCTCGCGATCGCGCTTGACGATGACGACGCCGACCGAGGAGCCCTCGTCGACCGGCTTGAGCACATAGGGCGGCGGCAGCGCATGCGCCTTGGCCGCCGCGAATCGCGAGACGGTGACGCCATGGGCGACCGGCACCCCGGCTGCCTTCGCCACCGTCTTGGCGCGGTCCTTGCGCAGCGCCAGCGCCGAGGCGAGCACGCCGGAATGGGTGTAGGGGATGCGCAGGATCTCGAGCACGCCCTGGATCGTGCCATCCTCGCCGAAGCGCCCATGCAGCGCGTTGAAGACGACGTCGGGCCGCAATTCCGCCAGCACGCCGCAGATATCCGGCTGCACGTCGATGCGGCTGACGCGGTAGCCGACGCTCTCCAGCGCCGCCGCGCAACTGGTCCCGGAACTGAGGCTCACCTCGCGCTCGACGGACCAGCCGCCCATCAGCACAGCGACGTGTTTGGTCATGACGGTCTCCAAGAGGCGTAAGCCGCGGAGCCTCGGCCAGACATGGTTAACAGTGCGTTAAGCGCTGGCGCCGGCCATCCGTGACGCAGCTGCGGTCGCTTGATATGACGTTACGTAATCGGTATATACGGGAATGCGGATTGTCTGGGACGAGTGGAAGCGGCAGGCCAATCTTCTGAAGCACGGTCTGGACTTCGCAGTTCTGGATGCCGAGTTCTTCGAGATGGCGCGCATAGGTCCTGCGAAGCGAGGACGCCTTAGAGCCGTCGGGCGAGTTGGCGGGATCATCTGCGTGATTTTCGTCCGACTGGGCTGCGAAGGCCTGTCGGTGATCAGCATGCGCCCGGCTTCGCGTACTGAGAGGAAGATGCTCGATGGCTAAGATATTGAAGGAATTCGAGCCTGGTCACGGCTTCTCAAAAGAGGACTGGGACGAGGTTTCAGACAACCCTGAGATCACGGCTGAGGAATTCGCAGCCATGCGCCCCTTCGCCGAGGTGTTCCCCGAGCTTGTCCGGTCGATGCGCAATGAGGAGCGCCGGCGCGGGCTGCCCCGGACCAAGGAGGCGATTTCCATCCGGCTGGACATCGATCTGGTCGAGAAGCTGCGCGCTTCCGGCCCCGGCTGGCAATCGCGCGTCAATCAGGCGCTGCGCGAGTGGCTGGAGAAGACCGCCGCCTGAGTCTCAGGCCGCGACGCCGATGCGCTTGATCTCCCAGTGCAGCTCGAAGCCGGAGTTCTCCTTGACCCGGCGCCGCACCTCTTCGCCCAGCCCCTCGACATCGGCGGCCGTGGCGCCGCCCGTGTTGATCAGGAAGTTGCAGTGCATCTCCGAAACCTGCGCCCCGCCCCGGCGCAGGCCGCGGCAGCCTGCGGCGTCGATCAGCTGCCAGGCCTTGCCGCCGGGCGGATTCTTGAAGGTCGAGCCGCCGGTGCGCTCCTTGATCGGCTGCGCCGCCTCGCGCGCCGCGGTCACCCGGTCCATCTCGGCGAGAATCGCGGCCTGATCGCCCTTGCGCCCCTGAAACAGGGCTGAGGTGAAGATGATCTCATGCGTCGCCGCGGCGCTGTTGCGATAGCTGAAGCCCATATCGGCGTGAGACAGGGTGACGATCTCGCCCGCGCGCGTGACGCCGCGCGCCTCCACCAGCACGTCGGTGGTCTCGCCGCCATGAGCCCCTGCATTCATCCGCAGCGCCCCGCCGATGCAGCCTGGAATGCCGCGATAGAAGGCAAGCCCATCGAGCGAGGCGTCCGCCGCCGCCCGCGCCACCTTCACGTCGGGAACCGCCGTTCCGGCGCGCAGGCGCTCGCCCGGCTCGATCGCGATTTCGCCGAAACCCTTGCCGCCGAGCCGGATCACCACGCCTTCGACCCCGCCATCGCGCACGATCAGGTTGGAGCCGAGCCCGACCACCGTGACCGGAATGTCGCCGGGCAAGGCTTTGAGGAAGGCGGCGAGATCCGCTTCGTCCGCAGGGGTGAACAGCGCTTGGGCCGGGCCTCCGACGCGGAACCAGGTCAGCCCGGCCATCTCGTGATTGGCCAGCAGCCGGCCGCGGAGAGCGGGGACGGCGGCGCGCAGGGCGGGGGTGATGTCGGGAAAGGTCATGGTCGGCTCTATAGCCCGTCTCCCCCCGGGGGAGAAGGATCAAGCGGCGGAGATCGCCTTCAGCTCTTCGGGCAAGGCGTAGGCCCATTGCGTGATGTTACCGGCCCCCAGGCAGACGATATAGTCGCCGGGCCCCGCCAGCTCGGCGACCATGCCGGCCAGTCTGTCGGGGCCTTCCAGCGGCAGCGCATGGCGATGCCCGCGGGCCTTGATGCCCGAGACCAGTGAATCGCGATCGGCGCCGGCGATCGGGGCTTCGCCGGCGGCGTAGGTGTCGGCGACGATCACCGTGTCGGCGTCGTTGAAGCAGGCGGCGAAATCGTCGAACAGGCTCGACAGCCGCGTGTAGCGATGCGGCTGAACGATCGCGATGACCTTGCCCTTGGTCGAGGCGCGCGCCGCCTTGAGCACGGCCGCGATCTCGACCGGGTGATGGCCGTAATCGTCGAAGATCAGCGCGCCATTCCACTCGCCGGTCTTGGTGAAGCGGCGCTTGACGCCGCCGAAGCCGGCCAGCGCGGCGCGGATGCGCTCGACCGGAATGCCGAGATCATAGGCCACCGCAATGGCGGCCGTGGCGTTGAGCGCGTTGTGATGGCCGGGCATCGGCATCACCAGGTCGCGCACCACCTCGTCGCGCCCGCGCTTGCGGTCGCGGATCAGCAGGGTGAACTTCGCCTGCCCTCCGGTGAGGTCGATATCGATCAGGCGGAAATCGGCTTGGGGATTCTCGCCATAGGTGATGACGCGGCGATCCTCGATCTGCCCCACCAGCCCCTGCACGGTGGGGTGATCGATGCACATCACCGCGAAGCCGTAGAAGGGCAGGTTCTCGACGAAGGTCCGGAACGCCGCCTTGATCGCGTCGAAGGTGCCGAAATGGTCGAGATGCTCGGGATCGATATTGGTGACGATGGCGACGTCCGCCGGCAGCTTCAGGAAGGTGCCGTCCGATTCGTCGGCCTCGACCACCATCCAGTCGCTCTCGCCCATGCGGGCATTGGTGCCATAGGCGTTGATGATGCCGCCATTGATCACGGTCGGATCGAGCCCGCCCTTTTCGAGCAGCGTCGCGACCAGCGAGGTCGTCGTCGTCTTGCCATGGGTGCCGGCGATGGCGATGCAGGATTTCAGCCGCATCAGCTCGGCCAGCATCTCGGCCCGGCGCACAACCGGCAGGCGCTGCTCGCGAGCGGCGACGAGCTCGGGATTGTCGCGGCGGATCGCGGTGGAGACGACGACCACCTCCGCGCCGGCGATGTTCTGGGCGTCATGGCCGATGAAGGTCTTGATGCCCTTCTCGGCGAGGCGGCGGACATTGGCGTTGTCGGAAGCGTCCGAGCCCTGCACCTGGTAGCCGAGATTGTGCAGCACCTCGGCGATGCCGGACATGCCGATGCCGCCGATGCCGACGAAATGAATGGAGCCGAGCTTCGGCGGCAGCTTCATGGCCGGATGATCCTGTTTTTGTCAGAAGGAGGCGGTTGCGACGACCAGGCGCGCCAGGCGATCGGCCGCATCGGGTATGCCGGCGCTCTTGGCGTTCTCGGCCATGGTCGTCAAGTGCGCCGGCTGCGCCATCAGCGTCGAAAGCTCGCTCGCCAGCCGCTGTGGCGTGAAATCGGGCTGCATGACGCGCAGCGCCGCGCCGCAGCTTTCGAGATAGCCGGCATTGGCCGCCTGGTCCTGGTCGAGGGCGCCCGGCAGGGGAACGAGGATGGACGGACGCCCGATGACCGCGAGCTCGGCGACGGTGGAGGCGCCGGATCGCCCGATGACGAGGTGCGCCTGGGCCATCCGCGCCGGCAGATCCTTGAAGAAGGCCGCGATCTCGGCCTTGACGCCGAGCCCCTCATAGATCCCGCCGACCCGCCCCTGATCCTCCGGCCGCGCCTGCTGAGTGATGAACAGGCGCTTGCGCTCGGCTTCGCTCATCAGCTCGATGGCGGGGGGCACGATGTCGGCCATGATCCGCGCGCCCTGGCTGCCGCCGAAGACGAGCAGGTTGAACATCCCCTCGCCCGGCCAGCCATAGGGCGATGCGGCGGCGACGACCGCGGGTCGCACGGGGTTGCCGACATGGCTGCATTTCGCTTTTGCGGCGTCCGACAGCCCGCCGACCGCGGCGAAGCCCGTGGCGATGGCGTCGACCCGCCCCGAAAGCAGCCGGTTCGCCCGGCCGATGACGGCGTTCTGTTCGTGGATGACGGTCTTCGCTCCGGCGAAGGCGGCGCCGAGAACCGGGGGCACGGTGGGATAGCCGCCAAAGCCGACGACCACGCCGGGCTTCAGCTCCGTCACCACCTTTCGCGCCGTCAGAATCCCCTGCGCGATCTGCAGCCCGACCCGCGCCTTGCCCAGCAGCGAACGGCCAGAGGGCGTGGCGGAGGGTACGGGTATCACCGCATCGGCCGGGAACTCGCCGGCGAATTCCGCGCCGCGCGGATCGGTCATCAGCACCACCCGGATGCCCTGGGCGCGCAGCACATGGCTCAGCGCTTCGGCCGGGAAGAGATGGCCGCCGGTGCCCCCCGCCGCGAGGATGACGAGCTTGCTCTGTCCCATCAGCTGCGCCTCACTGCCTGAACGCGCCGAACTCGGTGGCTCTCGGCCGCTTGCGCGTCAAGGCGAGCAGGAAGCCGGTGCCGATGGACAGCGAGATCAGAGAAGAACCGCCATAGGAGATGAACGGCAGGGTCATGCCCTTGGCCGGCATCATGTGCAGGTTGACCATCATGTTGATCGCGGCCTGGATGCCGAAGAGCAGGGCAAGCCCCGTCACCGCCAGCCGCACGAAAGCGTCTTCCGTCTTCTGCGCGACGAGCAGCGCGCGCAGCACGATCAGCGCAAACAGCATGACCAGCGCGATGCAGACCACGATGCCGAATTCCTCGGCCGTGACGGCGAAGATGAAATCCGTATGCGCATCGGGCAGGATGCGCTTGACCGTGCCCTCGCCGGGGCCTTTGCCGAGCCATCCGCCCTGGGCGAAGCTTTCGAGCGCCGTGTCGATCTGGAAAGTGTCTCCCGACCCCTTGTCCATGAAGCGCTCGATGCGGGCGCGCACATGCGGCACGAGCTGGTAGGCGATCAGCAGCCCGAAGGCGCCGACGCTGCCGAGCCCCATCACCCAGAACCAGTGCAGGCCGGCGACGAAGAACAGGCCGCACCAGACCAGGCTGATCAGGATGGTCTGGCCGAAATCCGGTTGCAGCACCAATGGCGTGATCGTCAGCGGCAGCAGCAGGAAGGCGATGATCGTGCCCGGCAGATCGGGCCGGCGCGTCCCCTCGGCGAAGGCCCAGGCCGCCATCACGACGAAGGCGGGCTTGAGGAATTCGGACGGCTGGACGGAGCCGAGCGGGCCGAGCGTCAGCCAGCGGCGCGCGCCCTTGACCTCGACTCCGAGGTAGAGCGTGGCCACCACCATCGCCAGCGAGCAGATGAAGATCACCAGCGCCGCCCGGCGCACCTGGCGCGGCGTCATGAAGGAGACGCTCAGAAAGATCGCCATCGCCGCCAGAAGATAGAAGGCCTGGCGGTTGACGAAATGGAAGGTCGACAGCCCCAGCCGCTCGGCGACGGGAGGGCCGCCCGCCATCAGCAGGACGACGCCCGACACCATCAGCGCGGCGAGGCCGCCGAGAATGACGCGGTCGATCGACCACCACCAGCGGCCGCTGCGACGGGGTTCGGCGCGAGAGACCATCGTGGCTCCACCAAGATTGTCGGCGCGAGACGCGCGCCCTCTGGCGAATCACTTTGTCAATGAATGGTTAACCGATTGCTTCCGGCATGATGATGAGCTGCCCGCCAGGCCGCATGAGGATCGTGTAAAACCATTCGAGCCCTCATCCTGAGGAGCCGCGCAGCGGCGTCTCGAAGGATGCTTCAGCTGCAGCCGGAGCCACTCTCGGGACTATCCTTCGAGACGCGCCTGGCGGCGCTCCTCAGGATGAGGGCTCGAATGGTCGATCCCATTCCGCTACCCGCCCGCCAACTCCGCCTCGATGAAAGCTGTCACCTGCTCCGCCGCGACGCCGGGCGCGATGAAGCTCTTGCCGATGCCGCGGGCGAGGATGAAAGTCAGCACGCCGCGCTTCACCTTCTTGTCCTGCGCCATCGCCGAGACGATGGCCTCCGCGCCGCCGACGCCGCCCGGCACCTGCTGCAGACGGCTCGGCAGGCCGACCGCATCGAGATGGCGCGCCACGCGCACCGCATCCTGGCCCGGGCAGAGCCCGAGCGACTGCGAGAAGCGGAACGCCAGCGCGAGCCCGATCGCGACGGCCTCGCCATGGACGAGCCGGCGCGAATCATAGCCCGTCAGCCGCTCCAGCGCATGGGCGAAGGTGTGGCCGAGATTGAGCAGGGCGCGGTCTCCCTCCTCGCGCTCGTCGCGCGCCACGATCGCCGCCTTGGCGCGGCAGGAGACGGCGACGGCATGGTCGCGCTCGGGCCCGCCCGCGATGATGCGGCTCCAGTTCGCCTCGCACCAGTCGAAGAAAGCGGGGTCGCCGATCAGACCGTATTTCACCACCTCGGCATAACCCGCCTTGAACTCGCGCGGGCTCAGCGTGTCCAGCAAGGCCGTGTCGGCGATGACCAGCGCCGGCTGGTGAAAGGCGCCGACGAGATTCTTGCCATGGCTGGAATTGACGCCCGTCTTGCCGCCGACGGAGGAGTCGACCTGCGCCAGCAGGCTGGTTGGGATCTGGACGAAGGGAACGCCGCGCCGGAGAATGGCCGCGGCGAAACCGGTGAGATCGCCCACCACCCCGCCGCCGAGCGCGACCACCAGGTCGTTGCGCTCGATCTTCGCCGCCAGCAGATCGTCGCAGAGCGCCGCCAACCGGACAAAGGATTTTGAAGCTTCGCCGGGCGGGATGCTGATGCGCGAGAAGACGATCCCGGCCTGCTCCAGGCTCGCCTCGAGCGCCGGGGCATGCAGCGCGCCGACGGTGTCGTCGGTGACGATCGACACCTTGGCGCCGGGCGACAGCGCGCCGATCAGCCCCGCCGCCTCGCAGAGCAGGTGGCGGCCGATATGGATGTCATAGGCGCGGCCTTCAAGCGCCACCGGCACGATCTGGACCTCGCCAGGATTCTGCGTGACTGGAATGCTCATGGCGTCGCCGTTTCGGCTGATGTTGCATTGAGATGCCCGGCCAAGGCGGCGATCGTATCGTCGACCACGACGTCATGGGGATCGTCCCGCGAGATCACCGTGAGGTCGGCCAGCGCGTAGGTCGGCTCGCGCTCGGCCAGCATCCGGCGCAGCGTGCCCTCCGGATCGGCCGTCTGCAGCAGCGGCCGGTTGGAGCGTTTGCGCACCCGGCGCATCAACACATCCGGCTCGGCCTTGAGCCAGACCGACACGCCGAGTTCCCCGATGCGGGCGCGGGTCTCGGCGTTCATGAAGGCGCCGCCGCCCGTGGCCAACACCAGCGGGGCCCGCGTCGACAGCAGCCGCGCAATGACCCGGCGCTCGCCATCGCGAAATTCGGCCTCGCCGCGCTGGGCGAAGATTTCGGGAATGGTCATGCCCGCCGCCGTCTCGATCTCGACATCGGCATCGACGAAAGGCAAAGCGAGCCGCGTCGCCAGCCGGCGTCCGACCGAGCTCTTGCCGGAGCCCATCATGCCGACGAGCACCACCGCGCGCGGGCCTAGCGCGGCGCGCACGGCGTCGCGATCGGGGCGAGGCGTGGTTTCGGCGATGTCCATTCTCGATTCGTCCCGGCGGCATGGCGCCTCAACCTTCGGGCTCTGGCTGATGGCGCCTGCATATGCTCCCTGCCCGCCCTGTAGCATGAGCCGTCACGCCGCGTCATGTCCCGGCGGCGCTTCAACCGGCGGATCGGGGCGCGCAAAGCCTGCGCTTGCATCTTCACGACGGTTTCGGGGATAACCGCAGCCTCGCCTCCTCAAGCAATAGAGTGCAGGACCCGTCTCGCGTGCCGACGCTGTTCAGATTCCTCGCGATCCTGGCCGTGCTCGGCGGGCTCGTCTTCGCCGGCATGATCGCGCTGGTGACCTTCGTGAAACCGGAGCCGCGCGAGATGATCGAGGCCGTGCCGCCGACGCGACTGCAACCGAAATGACCGGGCAGGCGCGGCTGCGGCTCAAGGGCTTCCTCGACATGCTGGCGGCCGAGCGTGGCGCGGCCCGCAACACGCTGGAAGCCTATGAGCGCGACATCGAGGACTATCTCGGTTTTCTCGGCGCCCGCGCGCTCACGGATGTGCGCTCCGACGATATCCGCGCCTGGCTCAGCGATCTCGCCATCCGCGGGCTGAAGCCATCCTCCGCCGCGAGGCGCCTGTCCGCCGTGCGGCAGTTCCACCGCTTTCTTTACAGCGAGGGGCTGTCGCCTGCCGACCCTTCGGCCGCGATACAGGGTCCACGCCAGGGCCGGCCGCTGCCGAAGGTCGTCTCCGTCGCCGATGTCGAGCGCCTGATGGAGGCGGCGCGGCTGGCGACGGAGCGGGAGGGACCGCCGCTCGCGCGGCTGAAGGCGCTGCGCATGCGCTGCCTGATGGAACTGCTTTATGCGACGGGGCTGCGCGTCTCGGAGTTGATCGCGCTTCCAATTACGGCGGCGACGACCCGCGAGCGCTTTCTGGTGGTGCGCGGCAAGGGCGGCAAGGACCGTCTCGTCCCGCTGAACGAGCCGGCGCGGGAGGCCGGCCTGGCCTATCTCTCCGCCTTGCGCGAACGCGACCCCGCCGATACGCGCTGGCTCTTCCCCGCCGACGCCGAGAGCGGCCACCTGACCAGGCAGGCCTTCGCGCGGGAGCTTAAGACGCTCGCGGCAGCCGCGGGGTTGGCGCCGGAGGCGCTGAGCCCGCATGTTCTGCGCCACGCCTTCGCCAGCCATCTCTTGCAAAATGGCGCGGACCTGCGCGTCGTGCAGGAGTTGCTCGGCCATGCCGACATCGCGACCACGCAGATCTACACGCATGTGCTGGACGACCGATTGAAGAGCATGGTGCGCGATCTGCACCCGCTCGCCGACGATCACTGACAAAGGGCCGACGATGACCGACCACGCCATCTTGCTGACGCCCGAGGATTACCGGTCCACGCCGTGGAAGAACGGCGGCGGCGTTTCGCTGGACATCGCCAGCGCGCATGAGCCGGGCGCGGCGCCCGAAAGCTACGACGGCATGCTCTGGCGCTTCGGCCGCACGTCGATTCTGCAGCCCGGCCCGTTCTCGGACCTTACAGGCTTCGAGCGGCTGCAACTGGTGCTGAACGGCTCCGGCCTGGTTCTGCAGACGCCGGACGGCGAGATCGACCTGCGCGAAGCGCTGCAGCCCGTGCGCTATGATGGCGGGCTGCCGGTGACGACGCGGCTGGAAAACGGCCCGGTCGAGGTCATCAACCTCATCGCCGACCGCGAGCAATGCGATATCGATATGCGGGTGCTGAGAGCCGGCGACGGCGCAGTTGCGCTGCCGGCCGGCGCCAGCATTCTCTACACCCCGGACGCGCCGAGCGCGGTGCGCGCAGGGGGACGGCGCTTCGAGCTGGCGACGGGCCATGCGCTGCGGTGCGACCACGCCGCGCCGCTGCAGGTCACGGTCGAGGAAGGGTTCGTCGTCGCAGCCTGCATTGCGCTGCGCGCCCACAGGCTTTGAACTCCGGCAGGCGCGAGAGCGTCTCAGCCCTTTTTGCGGACCTTGTCGTCGCCGGCCGTGGTGGGCGCCTGAGCGGCCACGGGGTCGCTGGCGGGAAACGTATCCTTCAGAGCCTCGGTCAGCTCGGAATCCTTGCCGCCCGCCTTGGTTTTACGCCGCTGTTCCGCCTGCTCCTGACGCAGGCTTTCCTTGGCTGGATTGTTCGCTGCCGACATCTCTGATCTCCCCGTCGCCGTTGCCAGTCTTTTGACTGGCAGGGGAAGAAACGCGGCATCTGCGGCGGCGTTCCATCCGGGAGCCGATCGCGGCTTCGCGCCCTGCGCCCAGCTCGGCCCTGCCCCGGCCATAGCGCCGGCCGGGCCGACTTGGATTGACCCGCCTTCGCACCCATCTCAATGGTTTGGTTCGGACTCGCCCCGCCGGCGAAACACCCTTGCGCAGAAGGCAGGATGGACATGGTAGCGGTCTCGGTTCTCGATCTCGTTCCGGTCGTGGAAGGCCAGGAGGCGGGCGACGCGCTGCGCAACGCCGTCTCCCTCGTGCGCCACGCCGAAAAACTGGGCTACCGGCGCTACTGGGTGGCCGAGCACCATAACATGGTCGGCATCGCCAGCGCCGCGACCTCTGTGGTCATCGGCCATCTCGCGGCCGCGACGAGCACGATCCGCGTCGGCGCCGGTGGCGTGATGTTGCCCAACCACGCCCCGCTGATCATCGCCGAGCAGTTCGGCACGCTAGAGGCGCTGTTTCCCGGGCGCATCGACCTCGGGCTCGGCCGCGCGCCCGGCACCGACCAGCTGACCATGCGCGCCATGCGCCGCGATCCGCGGGCGGCCAATGAATTCCCGCAGGACGTGCTGGAGATCCAGGCCTTCTTCGAGCCCGCCCAGCCGAACCAACCGGTCCAGGCCGTGCCGGGCGCGGGGCTGCGCGTGCCGCTCTGGATCCTCGGTTCGAGCCTGTTCGGCGCGCAGCTCGCAGCCGAACTCGGCCTGCCCTACGCCTTCGCCTCGCATTTCGCCCCCGCCGACCTGATGGACGCGCTCGCCATCTATCGCGAGCGCTTCAAGCCATCGGCCCAGGCCAGCCGGCCCTATGCGATGCCCTGCATCAATGTCATCGCAGCCGACACCGATGCGCAGGCGCGCCATCTCGCCACCTCTCTGCAGCAGCGCTTCACCGACATGGTCCGCGGGCGTCGCGGCAAGCTTCGGCCGCCGCTCGACGACATCGAGAGCTATTGGTCGCAGCAGGAGAAGGCGCATGTCACGCAGATGTTGCGCTACGCCTTTATCGGTTCGCCCGACACGATCCGCCGCGAGCTCAGCGCCTTCCTCGACGACACCGCCGCCGACGAGGTGATGGTGACGGCGCCGATCTTCGATCACGCCGCGCGGCTGCGGTCCTACGAGATCCTCGCCGACGTCGCGGGCAGCCTGCAGCCCCGGCGCTCGGCGGCCTGACGGAACCGGCCCCCCGCCCCTGGCGTTGCGCTGGCGTCAATCGACCGGGGGAACCATGAGACTGAACATCAATGCCGAGCTGACTTATGGTTTTGGCAGCCCGACCCAGATCATCGCCGCCATCGAAGCCGCACGCTCGCCTGACCAGACGATCATCTCGGAAAATCTGATGATCTCGCCCGATGCCGAACTCGTGCTGGCCGAAGGCGAGGATGGCGAGCGGCGCTTCCGCGCCGTGCTGAGCGGCGAGGCGGCGATCAGCTACGCCGCGACCGTCGACAATCACCA
>JBKBRD010000043.1:0-14151 GCA_046292405.1 Allobosea sp.
GATCGCGTGCTGCTGCAATACATCCTCAAGCGCATCCTGGTGATGATCCCGACGCTGTTCGTCACCAGCGCGCTGATCTTCACGGTGATCAACCTGCCGGAAGGGGATTATTTCGAGACGCTCGCCGCGGAAATGCAGGCCCAGGGCGAGAAGGCAGATCTCTCGCGCATCGAGTTCCTGAAGCAGGAATACGGTTTCGACAAGCCGCCGATCGAGCGCTATTTCCACTGGGTCGCCGGGCTGCTGCAGGGCGATATGGGCTATTCCTTCGAATATCAGCGGCCGGTGCGTGAGATCGTCGGGGACCGGCTGTTCCTGACCATGCTGGTCTCCTTCGTGACGATCATCTTCACCTGGGTCGTCGCCTTCCCGATCGGCATCTACTCGGCGACGCATCAATACAGCTGGGGCGATTACGGGCTGACCTTCCTCGGGCTGATCGGGCTCGCCGTGCCGCATTTCCTGCTGGCGCTGGTGTTCATGTATTTCGCCAATGTCTGGTTCGGCACCTCGATCGGCGGGCTCGTCGACCCGCAATATCTCAATCAGCCGATGAGCTGGGACAAGGCCAAGTCGATCCTGGAGCATCTCTGGATCCCGGTCATCATCATCGGCGCCGGCGGCACCGCCGGCATGATCCGGGCGGTGCGGGCCAATCTGCTGGACGAGCTGCAGAAGCAGTACTTCGTCACCGCGCGCGCCAAGGGCCTGCCGCCCGGCAAGGCGCTGCGGAAATATCCGCTGCGCATGTCGCTGAACTTCTTCATCTCCGATATCGGCGACATCCTGCCCTCGATCGTCTCGGGCGCCGAGATCGTCGCCATCGTGCTGTCGCTGCAGACCACCGGACCGCTGCTGATCCGGGCGCTGCAGGCCCAGGACATGTATCTGGCCGGCTCCTTCCTGATGTTCCTGTCCTTCCTGACGGTGATCGGCGTGCTGATCTCCGACATCGCGCTCGCCATGCTCGATCCGCGCATTCGCCTGCAGGGAGCCGCGACCAAGTGAGCCAGACCCTGGACAGCGCGGCGGTGAGACCGGGCCTGCCCCCCGACGGCGCGCCCTTGCCGCACACCGCTTCGACAGCGCCCTTCGAGCCCTATGCGACGGAGGCGATGACGCCCGAGCAGGAGCGCGTCTATCTCGCTTCGCAGACGCGGTTGATGTGGTGGAAGTTTCGCAAGCACCGGCTGGCGCTGATTTCGGGTGTGGTGATCCTCACCATCTACTTCATGGTGGTGATCGCCGAGTTCCTGGCGCCCTATCATTACACGACGCGCAACACCGACTTCATTCGCGCGCCGCGCCAGGAAATCCATCTCTTCCACGAGGGGCGGTTCCTGGGGCCGTTCGTCTACCCTTACGTGCAACGCATCAACATGGAGAATTTGAAGCGCGAATATGATGTCGACCGCACACAGCCGCAGCCGATCCGCTTCTTTTGCCGTGGCGAACCCTACGAGTTCTGGCGGCTGATTCCGGGAAACCTGCATCTGGCCTGCCCGCAACCGGGCGGGACGCTGTTCCTGCTGGGCACCGACCGGCTCGGCCGCGACATGCTCTCGCGCATCCTCTATGGCGGCCGGATTTCGCTCTCGATCGGGCTGATGGGCGTCGCCGTCTCCTTCGTGCTGGGCATCATCATCGGCGGCATAGCCGGCTATTACGGCGGCAAGGTCGATCTCGTGGTCCAGCGCGTCATCGAGATCGTCCAGTCTTTGCCGCACATCCCGCTCTGGCTGGCCTTGGCCTCGATCATGCCGCCGTCCTGGAGCCCGTTGCTGGTCTATTTCGGCATCACCGTCATCCTCGGGCTGATGGACTGGACCGGGCTGGCGCGCGCCGTGCGATCAAAGCTTTTGTCGCTGCGCGAGGAGGACTATGTCGTCGCGGCGCAGCTGATGGGCGCCAAGCCGGCGCGCATCATCGGGCTGCATCTGGTGCCCGGCTTCATGAGCCACCTCATCGCCTCGGCCACCATCACCATCCCCAAGACCATTCTCGGCGAGACGGCGCTGAGCTTTCTCGGGCTTGGATTGCGGCCCCCCATCACCAGCTGGGGCGTGATGCTGAACGAGGCGCAGAACATCAATGTGGTGGCGCTGTATCCCTGGTTGCTCTATCCGGTCGTGCCGGTGATCCTGATCATCCTCGCCTTCAACTTCCTCGGCGACGGGCTGCGGGACGCCGCCGATCCCTATCGCTGAGGCGCCTGCCGCCTCCGGCCGGAGCACGCCCCCTGCGTATCGCCCTCCATACGCCGCTCAACCCATTCGATGACGGGCGGATTTCCGGTGACAGGCTGATGGCGCGGCAGATCGCTGCGGCGCTCGAGGCGCTCGGCCATGCGGTCACGCCGGTCAGCGAGGCGCGCGCCTATCTGAGCGAACCGGACGAGGCGGCGCTGGCGCGGCGGAAGGCCGAGGCGGAAGACCGGCTCGCCCGGCTTGAAGACGAGTGGCAGACCGGCGCAGCCAGGCCCGAGCTCTGGTTCACCTATCACAGCTATTACAAGGCGCCCGACCTGCTCGGGCCGCAGGTGCGGTCCCGTCTCGACATCCCCTATGTCGTCGCCGAGGCCAGCGATTCGCAGCGCCGCGCCATCGGCGAATGGGCGCAACATGTCGCGCTCGCCCGTGCCGGGTTCGCCGCCGCCGACCTGCATCTGTGCTTCACCGACCGCGACAGGCAGGGAATCGAGCCTCATGCCGGCGCGCGCACGCGGTTCCTCGCCTTCCCGCCCTTCATCACGGCGGCGGGCCTGCGACGCGACGCAGCGCAACGCAGCGGCCCGCTGCGGCTGATCTGCGTCGCGATGATGCGCGCCGGCGTCAAGCGCCAGAGCTACGAGGCGCTGGCGCGCATCCTTCGGACGCTGCTGCATCGGGAGTGGACGCTCACCATCGTCGGCGACGGATCCGAGCGGGACGAAATCCGCCAGAGCTTTGCTGCGATCCCCGCCGCGCGCCTCGCCTGGACCGGGGCCTTGCCGGCGCAGGCGGTTGCGGAGGCGCTGTCAGCGCATGACGTCTTCGTCTGGCCCGGTCTCGGCGAAGCTTACGGGCTGGTCTATCTCGAGGCGCAGGCCGCCGGTCTGCCGGTCGTCGCCTATGCCAGCGGCGGCGTGCCGGCGACGCTGCGGCCGGGCGAGACCGGGCTGCTCGCGCCGGAAGGCGACGAGGCGGCGCTGGCGGCGGCGCTCGACCGGCTGCTGACCGATCCTGCCCTGCGGCTGGCGCTGGGGGAGGAAGCCGCGGCTTTCATCGCGCGCGAGAGGCTGCAGGATTCGGCCTGCCGCATCCTTTCAGCCGGCTTCGACATGATCGCCGCCGACCGCGCGGGCGCCGGCTCGTGAGCGAAGCTGTCTGCGCCCTGCTGCGGGAGCTCGACGCCTGGCGGTCGGCGCAGCGGCCGATACGGCTCTGGCTGCGCGATGACGACGCGATCGCGCCGGGTCCGGCGCTGGACCGGCTCGCAGGGCTCGCCGCGCAGTTCCGGCTGCCGGTGCTGCTGGCGGTGATCCCGATGCTGGCCGAGCCCGACCTCGCTGCGGACCTGGCCGAGAAGCCGCTTTTGCTGCCGTGCCAGCATGGCGCCTGGCATCGCAACCATGGCGCGCCGGGCGCCAGGAAGTCGGAATTCGGGGTCGAGCGGACGCTTGCCGAGGTGGAGGCCGCGATAGGCCGTGGCCGGAAACGCCTCGCCGATCTGCTCGGGGAGGCGGTGCTCCCGATCTTCGTGCCGCCGTGGAACCGGATTGCGCCCGACCACGCCGCGCGCCTGCCGGCGCTCGGCTTCGCCGGATTGTCCTGCTTCCGCGGCTTTCGCCTCGGCCCCGCAGGCGGCCCCCGTCTCGGCCATACGGACCTCGACATCATGGATTGGCAGGGCGGGCGGATCGGCCGCGGCCTGGACGACATGGCCGCCGAACTGGCCGCCACCCTCGCCGCCCGGCGCGCCGCCGAGGCCGGCGGCACCGCGATCGGCCTGCTGCTGCACCACCGGGATCATGACCTCGCCGGCTGGGACGCTCTGGCGGCGATGCTCGCACTGCTCACGGAGCATCAGGCCGTGACCGCGACCAACCCCAGGATGATTTTCGGGCTCGCCTGATCCGGTTTGGCGTCCCTATGGGAACCGGCTTGGTTCAGGCCTGACATCGCGCTATAAGTCAGGCATTGCGGATGTCGTCCTCGCCACGAGGTCGCGTGGCCTCGCCGCCGGAGGGCGACCCGTTCATGCCTTTCAATGTCGTCGATCTAGCGAGCAGCGAGCGGACCCCGCGGGATCCCCACGCGCCGCGCGTGCTGATCTACAGCCATGACACATTCGGGCTGGGACATATCCGCCGCTGCCGCGCCATCGCGAATTCGCTGGTCGCGAGCTATCCTCATATATCAGTGATCATCGTCTCCGGCTCGTCGGTGATCTCGAGCTTCCAGTTCGGCGACGGCGTCGACTATGTGCGCATCCCGGGGGTCGAGAAGCAGAGCGACGGGCGCTATGGCCCGCATCATCTCAATCTGGACCTCAACGACACGATCAGGCTGCGCACCGACATCATCAAGACAGTGGTGCTCTCCTTCGATCCCGACGTCGTCATCGTCGACAAGGAGCCGATCGGACTGCGCGGCGAGCTCGTGCCGGCGCTCGAGATTCTGCGCCGCCGCGGCGCGCGGATCGTGCTGGGGCTGCGCGACGTGCTCGACGAGCCGGACAAGCTGCACGAGGAATGGCGCCAGAGCGGCGCACTCGAGGCGCTCAGCGAGATCTATGACGACATCTTCGTCTATGGGCTGGAGAGCGTCTATGCTCCGCTGGCCGGGTTGCCGAACCAGCATCTGTTCGCCGGCAAGATCACCTATACGGGTTATCTCAAGCGGGCGGTGCCGAGTCCCATGCCCCCCACCGGCTATCCGCGCATCACCGAGGATCCCTTCATCCTGGTGACGCCGGGCGGCGGCGGCGACGGAGCCGCCGTGATCGACTGGGTGATTTCGGCCTATGAGGCGGATTCCACCATTCCCTTGCCGGCTCTGATCGTCTTCGGCCCGTTCATGTCGCGCGAGCGGCGCAAGGAATTCGCCGAGCGGATCGCGCGGATCCCCAGGCTCGGAGGGCTCGGCTTCGAGCCGCGTCTCGAACTGCTGATGAACCGCGCCCACTGCGTCGTCGCCATGGGCGGCTACAATACGTTTTGCGAGATCCTGTCCTTCGACAAGCCGGCGCTGATCGTGCCGCGCGTCAAGCCGAGGCTGGAACAGGCGATCCGGGCGGCGCGCGCCGATGCGCTGAAGCTCATCGACGTGTTGCTCGACCCCTCCCAGGATGGTGGCGGCTCACGCGATCCGCTGGTGATGGCGGCGGCGCTGCACGCCCTGCCGAAGCGTCTGCCGCCGTCGCAAGCCTTCGTTCCCAGCCTGCTCGACGGTTTGCCCGCGATCAGCCGGCTGCTCGCCCAGGACCTGTCCGCGCCGCTGCGCGGACGGTTGCGCGACCGCGGCCCCGCCGCCATCGGCATCTGAGCGGCGTCGGATCGTCGTATCGGCTCGAGGATGTCGGAGCCGGGACGACCGCGTTGCGGTTCGGCTTTGCCGGCGCAGCGTCCGGCAGATCCGGGAATGAGCCGTAGACAAGCCAGGATAATCCTCCCAATATATCAGCTGGAACCGAGGCGCCGCCACAGGGCGAAGCCGTAGGGAGGCGTTGCCATGAGCCAGCTGCATTTCCGCAACTTCAATCTGCTCGAGCCCGATCATGGCGAGCTGCGGCCAGGCCATGAGCTGATCGTCGAGGGCGGTCTGATCCGCGAGGTTTCCGACAAGCCGCTGAAGCCGGCCAAGGCGGATGTGATCGATTGCGGCGGCCGCACCCTGATGCCCGGGCTGATCGACAGCCATGTCCATGTCTTTCTTTCCGAGGTTTACATCCGTTCGCTCGAGAGCATGCCGCTGACGCTGATGACGGCGCGCGCCGTCAAGCTGATGAAGGGCATGATCGACCGTGGCTTCACCACTGTCCGCGATACCGGCGGGGCCGATTGGGGCATCAAGGAAGCGGTGGAAGGCGGGGACATTCCGGCCCCGCGCCTGTTCATCGCCGGGGCGGCGATCGGCCCGACCGGTGGGCATAGCGACCCGCGCCGCCGCACCGATTTCGGCGCGCGCTGCCATTGCTGCAACGCCATGGCCTATACGATGAACGTCTCGGACGGCGTCTCATCCGTGCGCAAATCGGCGCGCGAACAGATGCGGCTGGGCGCCGACCACATCAAGATCATGATGTCGGGGGGCGTCGCCTCGCCCTATGATCCGCTCGACTCGCTGCAGTTCTCGCTGGACGAGGTCCGCGCCGCCGTCGAGGAGGCCAAGGCCTTCGGCCGCTATGTCTGCGCCCATGCCTACACGCCCGAAGCGATCACGCGGGCGGCGCAATGCGGCGTGCGCGCCATCGAGCACGGCAATCTGATCGACGACGCCAGCGCCAAGCTGATGGCCGAGAACAAGATGTTCCTGACCGCCAATCTCGTCGCCTATTACGCGATGAAGGAGCGCGCCGCCGAATTCGGGATGAATGGCGACATGCTTGCCAAGAACGATCTCGTCATCGATGGCGGCTTGCGCTCGCTCGAGATCTGCAAGCGCGCCGGCGTTCCGGTCGCCTATGGCAGCGACCTGCTCGGCCAGCTCCAGGTCGACCAGTCGCGCGAATTCATCCTGCGCAGCGAGGTGCTGTCGCCGATCGAGATCATCCGCTCCGCGACGACAGTGGGCGCGCAGCTGCTGCGGATGGAAGGCAAGCTCGGCACGCTGCGGCAGGGAGCGTTCGCCGACATGATCCTGGTGAATGGGGACCCGCTCAAGAATCTCGGGCTTTTCCAGGAGCAGGGCAAGCATCTCGACCTGATCATGAAGGGCGGCGTCTTCCACAAGAACACGCTGCACTGACGCGTCTCTTGCTGCGACCTCGGCAGGGCGAGGCCGGGCCAGGCGAGGATTGCCGCGTCGGCTTGGGAAAAGCGGGGACCGGCTTCGCGTGACCGCAGAATTGAGACATGATGCGGGACGATGGGCCGGAGCGGTCCGCGGAGAGAGGGCGGCCTCATGGAGCGACGACGCGAATATCGACCAAAGCGCCCTATCCGCGCCGGCAGTGCCGCGGCGCCGCTCAAAAACAAGGCGGGCCGCGCCTGTTATTCAAACAGAAACGGGCTTGACTGTTTGTAAGTTGGACCGCATACCCTAACGTCACTTTACAAGCGTTTGAGAGGTCGCCCAAGCGACCCGGCCAAGAGAGGGATTGCAGCATGAAGGTGGGAGCACAGGTTTGAGTACGGCGTCTCGCCTCAGTGTCGGCCGCATCGCCCTCAACGGGGTGGCGGGTTTGTCGCTCGCCTTCATCCTGATGCCATTGTTCTTCGTCACATGGCTCGCCTTCTTTCGCGAGGAAATCCCATCCTTCCCGCCGCAGGGCTACTCGCTGAAATGGTTCGCGGCGGTGCCGGGCAACAAGCCCTTCGTCGACGGCTTCATCCTCAGCCTGCAGGTCGGCGTCATCGCCACGATCGTCGGTCTGGCGCTGGGGGTGCCCGCGAGCCTGGCCCTGGTTCGGCATCGCATCGTGCTCGGCCCCGCCGTCAACACGCTGCTGCTGCTACCGCTGGTGATGCCCGGCATCGTGCTCGGCACCTCGCTTTACGTTTTCCAGATCGAGACCGAGATCGCGACCGGCCTGCCGGTGCTCGGCTCGGTGGCGGGGTTGATCGGCGCGCATACGCTGGTCGTCATCCCCTGGGTGGTGCGGCTGGTGACGGCGAGCCTCGCCGGCTTCGATCGCACGATCGAGGAGGCCGCGCAGAATTTGGGCGCCGGACCCTTCACAACATTCTGGCGCGTGACGCTGCCGAGCATCCGGCCCGGGATCGTCGCCGCAGGGCTGTTCGGTTTTGTCACCTCCTTCGGCAATCTCGAGATGAGCCTGTTCCTGGTCGGTCCCGGGCGCACGACGCTGCCGATCGCGATCCTGCAATATCTGGAATGGAAGATCGATCCGACGGTTGCGGCCGCTTCGCTGATCCAGATCGTCCTGATCGGCGCGGCGATGATCGTCACCGATCGCTATGTCAAACTAAGTCGGGTGGTCTGAGCCGTGGCGCGTCTGTCAATCGAACATCTGCGCAAATCCTATGGCGACCTCACCGTCGTCGACGATGTCGCCATCGACATCGCCGATGGCGAGTTCCTGGTGCTGCTCGGCCCGTCCGGCTGCGGCAAGACGACGACATTGCGCATGGTCGGCGGTTTCGTGCCGCCGAGCGGCGGGCGCATCACCATCGGCGAGCGCGACGTCACCTCGCTGCCGCCGTGGAAGCGCAATTGCGGGCTGGTCTTCCAGAGCTATGCCCTGTTCCCGCACATGACCGTGGCGGAGAACGTCGCCTTTGGGCTGGAGATGCGAAGGGTATCCGCCGCCGATCGCGCGCCGCGCGTCGCGGAGGCGTTGCGCCTGGTGCAGCTCACCGGCTTCGACGAGCGCTATCCGCGCCAGCTTTCGGGCGGCCAGCAGCAGCGCGTCGCGCTGGCGCGCGCGCTGGCGATGGAGCCGGATGTGCTGCTGCTCGACGAGCCTCTGTCCAACCTCGACGCCAAGCTGCGCCAGGAGGTCCGGGTCGAAATTCGCGAATTGCAGCGCAAGCTCGGCCTGACCACGATCATGGTGACCCATGACCAGGAAGAGGCCCTGACCATGGCCGACCGGCTGGTGGTGATGGAAAAGGGCAAGGTCCGGCAGATCGGCTCGCAGCGCGAACTCTATGAGAAACCGGCCGACCGTTTCGTCGCCGGCTTTATCGGCCGCAGCGCCTTTCTGGATGGGCAGAGCCCGTCGCCGGGCCGCTTCGTCAGCAAGGGCGGCCTCGCCATCGCCTGCACGGCGGCGACCGGCGAGGGCGGCGCGACGCTTGCCCTGAGGCCTGAGCGCATCGCCGTCGGCGGCGAATCCGAAGGGCTGGCGAACCGGTTCGAGGCGCGCGTCGAATATGCGGCCTATCTCGGGGCGCTGATCGAGACGCATGTGCGGCTTTCCGACCAGGACCAGATGCTGCTGCAATTCCCGAACCGGCAGGGCGTCGCCGAGCCGCGGCCGGGAGATATGATCACGATAGGGTGGGCCGAAGACGCCGGGCTCGTCTATTCGCTCGAGAGCTGAACCCTCGAATCCAGGCGTCCAACAGGGGAGTTAAGACATGACCAAGATCCATAGGCGCGACCTTCTGAAGACATTGGCCGCCGGGGCCGGCGCCGTTGCGCTTTCGCCGTCGCTGTCGGGCCCTGCCTTCGCCCAGTCGGGCGGCAAGGTCGTCGTCGGCACCTGGGGCGGCGATTATGCCCGTCTGCTGACCAAGAACATCGAGGAGCCGCTGCTGAAGCCCAAGGGCCTCGAGGTGGTGCAGGACCAGGCGGGCGACGCGCCGCGCCGGGCCAAGATGGTGGCCGAGCGTCGCCTGCCGCGCGGCACGGTCGACATTCACGGCCTGTCGGCCGCCAACATGTTCGAAATGAACGAGGCGGGCGTGGTCGAGCAGCTCGACTACAGCAAGATCCCCAACGCCAAGAACCTCATCCCGGCGATGAAGTACCCCTATGGCGTCGGCCACATCTATTCCGGCAACGTCGTGATCTACAATCCCAAGATCATCAGCCCGGCCCCCAAGGGCTTCAAGGACTGGCTCGACCCGAAATGGGGCAGCAAGATCGGCTTCATCGACATCCAGTACCAGTCGATCATGATCGCCGCCTCGATGGCCGCCACCGACGGCAAGAGCATGAACGACCTCGACAAGGCCAAGGAGGTCTTGATGGCGGTCAAGAAGGCCGGCGCCCGCGTCTACCCGACCAACGAAGCCTTCGCCCAGGCGATGAAGAACGAGGAAGTCGGGATCAGCGCGATCTGGAAGGCGCGCGTCGTGCAGTGGCAGAACGCCGGCATCCCCTGCGAGGCCGTCTCTCCCGTCGAGGGCATCCCGGCCTATGTCTCGGGCTTCGTCATCCCGAAGAACGCGCCGAACAAGGACAACGCCTACGCCTATCTCAACGCGATGCTGGAAAAGGCGCCGCAGGAGGCTTTCGCGGTCGATATGGGCTATAACGGCACCGTCACCGGCCTCAACGTCGCAGCCGACCTGCAGAAGCGCATCGGCTTCACGGCCGAGGAGGAGAAGCGCCTGAAGGATCTCGACTACGCCTTCCTCGCCAAGAACGATTCGGCGATGAAGGAGTGGTGGGACAAGGTCTTCAAGGTCTGAGATGAGCGCCACCGCTCCAGAAGCTGTCGCAGGCGGGCGCACCGGCTTGGCCGGGGCGCTCGTCGTGCCCGCGACGATCTTCGTCGCGATCGGGCTGATCGGCCCGATCGCGATCCTGTTCCGCTATTCGCTGAACCAGTTCATTCCCGGCCAGTTCATGGTCGACGGTCTGACGATCGAGAACTACGTCAAGTTCTTCACCGACAGCTATTATCTCAACGTGCTGCTGCGGACCGTGAAGGTCGCGGTGATCTGCACCATCGCCTGCCTGATCATGGGCTTCCCGCTGGCCTATGTGCTGGCGCGCATGACCAGCCCGCGCAAGAACCTGCTGATCATGCTGGTGGTTCTGCCGCTCTTCGTCGGCAACGCAGTCCGCGCCGCCGGTTGGATGACCGCCTTCGGCAGCAAGGGCGCGCTCAACGCTTCGCTGATGGGGCTGGGCCTGATCGACCAGCCGCTCGAGATCATGTTCACCGAGAACGCGGTGCTGATCGGCATCGTCGCGGTCAACCTGCCCTTCATGGTGCTGACGCTGCAAAGCGTGATCGAGGGCATCCCGCGCCATGTCGAGGAAGCCGCCTTCAGCCTCGGCGCCAGTCCGGCCGCGATGTTTCGCCGCGTGCTCTGGCCTTTGGCGCTGCCGGGCATTCTCGCAGGCACGATCCTTACCTTCATCCTGGCGATGAACGCCTACGCCACGCCGGTGCTGCTCGGCGGGCCGAAATTCCAGATGATGGGTCCGTTGGTCTATGGCCAGTTCGCGCAGCAGAACAACTGGCCCTTCGGCGGCGCCATCTCTTTCATCCTGATGACCGCGACGATCCTGCTGACGGTCGCCGCGCATCTGATCGTGCAGCGGCGCTACCGCTAGGGCCTGATCCGATCAGGTCGAATCGAGGCGAGCGGCGCGTGCTCTGGAGCGAGCGGCGGCGCTCTCGCAATCCCCCGTTTCGGGCGCGGGCCCGCAAGCCCGCCCGGAATGACGCGGCGCCGGCAAGGCCCGTCTGGCCAAGCCTGTCCCGCCGCACTACATGGGCGTCATGAGCATCTCAGGTTCCCTCGTCCCGGTCGCGGTCGGCGCTGTCGCCGTCGTGCTGCTGCTCGGCCTCGTCAACATGCTGCGTGGCGGCAGCCCGACACGCTCGCAGACGCTGATGCGCCTGCGCGTCGTCCTGCAATTCGTCGCGATCCTGGTCATTCTCGGCGTGCTCTGGTGGCGCAGCGGTTGAGCTGAAACACCCCGATTAAGGCGGGCTCTCGACCTACCAAGCCGCTGATATTACGTGTGTATTCGTTCATGTGACGCATTGCGACGCCGGCCTCGCCGCAATCCTGCCATAATCTCGTCACGAGTCTCTGCGCTTCACTAACGCCTTCCCGGCCGGGCTTACCGGCGCCCAACAGAAATTGGCTCATGCTTCGCGTCGCGTTGTTGCTCCTTGCCGGATTAGTGGCTGCCTCCCCCGCCTGGGCGCAGTCGCAGCTTCTTCCGGCCGGAGTCTCCAGCTACGCACCGGCCAGCGAACTCACGCCGCTCTCCTGGGAAACCCGCATCGGCGCGGCCGCCGCCAACCCGACAGGGCGCGAAAGCGGCCTGCTCAACTTCAGCGGCGAAATCCTGACGCCGCGCGCGATGAGCTTCGGCGACCGGGTCTCATCGGCCTTCGTGCCGCGCTTCCACATGGGCGCCAGCGCCAATTTCAACGGCACGCGCTATGCCTATGCCGGCGCGACCTGGACCGTCGATCTCAGCAAGACCGTCTTCTTCGAGGCCAGCCTCGGCGCGGCCCTCAACGACGGCAAGACGGGCCCGATCGTCCCCGAGAACCGTCTGGCGCTGGGCTGCAACACCGGTTCGCGCGAGGCTGCGGCGCTGGGCGTGCGCCTGAACGATCGCTGGAGCCTGGTGGCGACGCTCGAGCATTTCGGCGCGGTCGGCTGTTCCGAGCGCGACCGACCCAAGGGCCCGGCCAATTTCGGCGCGCGCCTCGGCTACAGTTTCTGACGGTTCGACACGCGCTTTTTGCGGGGCGTCGCCCCTTCCGTTGCGCCTGCGCCGCGCTATAACCGCGGCATGGTCATTCTCAATCGCATCTACACCCGCACCGGCGACGACGGCTCCACCGCGCTGGCGACCGGCAAGCGCCTGCCGAAATTCGACCTGCGCGTGCAGGCCTACGGCACGACGGATGAAACCAACGCCTGCATCGGCATCGCCCGCCTGCATTGCGCCGGCGAGGATGCCTCGGTCGACGCCATGCTCGGGCTCATCCAGAACGATCTGTTCGATCTCGGCGCCGAGCTCGCCTCGCCCGACACCGGCGAGAAGCTGGGCTGGGAGCCGCTGCGCATCGTGCAGACGCAGGTCGAGCGGCTGGAGCGGGACATCGACACGCTCAACGCCGATCTCGGCGCGCTGCGCTCCTTCGTGCTTCCCGGCGGGACGCCTGCCGCGACGCATCTCCACCTCGCCCGCACCGTCAGCCGGCGAGCGGAGCGGCTGATGGTTGAGCTGGCGCAGAGCGAGGGCGAGGCCGTCGCCCCGCCCGCGCTGAAATACGTCAACCGCCTCTCGGATTTCCTGTTCGTGGCCTCCCGCTATCTCAACGCCAGGGCCGGGGGCGACGTGCTCTGGGTTCCCGGGCAGAACCGCTGACGCGATGTTCATGCCTTTGCATGACGGGGTGCCGCTGCGCTTCCTGCGCGCGCCCTATGTCACCTACGGGCTGATCGTGATCTGCTGCTGCGTCTTCCTGGCGCTGCTGTTTCGGCACGTCGACAGCCAGAACGCGGTCGCGGCCGGCTTCGGCATGATTCCCTCGGTGCTGTTCGGCACGGCGATGCTGCCGCCGGAACTGGCGCAGGCGCCAGCCTGGCTCACGCCCTTCAGCGGCCTGCTGCTGCATGTCGGCCTGGCCCATCTCGCCGGCAACATGCTGTTTCTCTGGGTCTTCGGCGACAATGTCGAGGATGCGATGGGGCATCTGCGCTTCCTCGCCTTCTTCCTGCTCTGCGGACTGGCCGGCGCGCTGGCGCATGCCTTCATGAACCCGGGTTCCGAACAGCCGCTGATCGGCGCGTCCGGCGCGATCTCGGGCGTGATCGCCGCCTATCTGATGCTGCATCCGCAGGTGCGGATCTGGGGGCTGGCGTTCAAATGGATCCCGTTGCGCATCCCGGCGGCCTATGCGCTCTCGGCCTGGATCATGCTGCAGCTCGTCTCCGCGCTGCTCGATCCGCAAGGCAGCGTCGGCTGGTGGGCGCATCTCGGCGGGCTCGCCGCCGGCGCCGCGCTGACGCCGCTGTTCATCCAGCGCGGCGTGACCCTGTTTGGCCGCGTCGCCCAGCCGTGAGCCCCTGCCGTCATGCGGGGCGGCCGCGACTTTGATGGCGTTGACAAGCGCAAACGGCCATCGCTACGGTCCGACCGCATTCCAGCCGAGAGCCGCGATGCCGATGATCTGCCGCCCCCTGCGGCGCGGCCTGAAGCGCTTCTCTCCTGAACGGTGATTTGACGATGAAGATCCTTGTGCCCGTCAAGCGGGTTGTCGACTACAATGTGAAGATCCGCGTGAAGGCCGATGGCTCCGGCGTCGAACTCGCCAACGTCAAGATGTCGATGAACCCCTTCGACGAAATCGCCGTTGAAGAGGCGCTGCGGCTGAAGGAAGCCGGCAAGGCGACAGAGGTCGTCGTCGTCTCGATCGGACCGGCGCAGGCCGCCGAAACCATCCGCACCGGCCTCGCCATGGGCGCCGACCGCGGCATCCTGGTGAAGGTCGACGGGCCGGTCGAACCGCTGGCCGTCGCCAAGCTGCTGAAAAAGCTGGTCGAGCAGGAAAGCC